>NZ_QKRS01000015.1:96106-98494 GCF_024261405.1 Pseudomonas sp. FBF18
TGCTGATTTCAGTCCGAGCGCGGTGCGCGCATCTGCAGCCGTCGTCGCTCCCGTCCCGCCTTGTGCGATCGTCATGGCTTTCGTCAGGCCGGTCAGCTCTGTGATATCGCTGTTTGACCCGCGCTTTGCTGCACCGATATTGGCAAGCAACTGCGACGATGTTGTGGCGTTTCCGATGAGGGCTAACGACCCTCCCCATGACTCGACGATCTGCTTGAATCGGTCGGTTAGATCCTTGGGGTAGCCCTGGATCGGGACTAGGCTATATGTGCCGGCCGTGACGGTAGGCCCCTGATACGCGGGAGCGATGCTGAGCACTCTGTCGGTTGCAACGTTCACGACTTCGTAGCCCCTGCCATCTGGGCCCTTGAACTCGTCACCGACCCTACAGTTCGCAGCGAATGCTGTGCCGGTCCCGGTCACAGTCGTTGAGCCGCTTGTTATTGCGACAGTACCAGTTCTGTACCAGCCCATGGTTTTCTCCAGGCAATAAAAAACCCGCTCAAAGCGGGCTCTTGATGTTTGCAAATCAGTTGTAAGGAAAAGGTAATCCGGCAGTCTTTATCACGAGAGCTACCGGCAGCCGGTCGGTCGGGATGGCGGTGAAAGACGCAGGAACCGATGCGTTCATTGCTGGGTACGAGACCGGGCTTCCGCCCGAATTTGCGAACATGAACGATATACCGCCCACACGGCCATATGCCCCCTCGTTCACGCCGCACTGGGAAAGCATGGATCCCGATATTGTTTGTGTATTCCAGAGCGTGGCACTGCGCGAGAACGGCAGGAATACGGCGTACTCGACCCCGGCATCGAGCCCTACATCAACAACGCAATGCATCTGAGCATCTTGCGACGCAGTCTGGTAGCGAATGCGCTCCATGCGACCTCCGTCGTATGTGAGCAACTTGCGGCCGTACTGATCGTTTCCAGCGGGAGGGTCGGGAGCCTGCACTGCATTCACGATATTCAGCGGTGGCTGCAACGAGTTGAACGTGATCTGTCTATCCTCGTTCCAGGTCTTCAGGTACGGCCGGCCTGGGATATTGTCGGCCATCAAGTCGAAGCAGTAAAACTTAGTTGAAGCATCACCTCCGGCGTACATGAATGTCATGTTGCTACCTGACCGCGATGTACCGTTGAGACACCCTTTCCCCACAATGAACACGATCGGCGATATCGCATTACTTATTGTGAAGCCGAACATTGTATCGCCGAATCGGTTTGAGTCGATCCAGTTTGCTCCGTTGTTCGGATCAAGTTGGGCTGAGCGCAGGTATTTTCGAGGCCAAGTTTCTATCTCTGACATAGACCCACTTTTCACAAGCCCGTAGCAGATCTTGCTCGTATCAAACAGAAGCTCACCGGTCTCCTTGTTCACTATCAGTCGAGCGACCATCAGTAGTACCCGTAGTAAATGCGGCAGTTGGCCGAGAAGTAGCCCCAGCCTGAAGTCGAATATGAGTACGACCAGGAAAGCGTGTTGCCAGTGATTGTAACGCCTGGTTTTTTTCCTTTCTCGCGAGCCAGATCAACAAGCGGCACGACGATATAGAACATCACCTTTCCACTGGGTGGCGCAGGTATAGCTGTCGAACCATCTGCGCCTCCCGTGTCCACGCTGCCCACCATCTGACTGATTTTGCTGGTCATGTCGACCAGCACTTTTTCATCTGCCGTTTGTATAAAAAGTCCAGTCATCTCAAAGCGCCAAGTCGATGCCCAGTACACCGTTTGCGTGATACAGGCGAACGGCTGTGTTGTTGATTGAAAGGCGGCTTTGGCCTGGCCCGTTACCGTTCATTTCGAAAAGCCCATTTTTGTAAATGGCCCAACCTTGAATTCCTGCAACGTAATTCGTCGAACTGATGACATCCCCGATTTTCGCGTTCGTGATCGTACCGTCGGCGATGAATGCCTCGTTGATGAACACCTGGCCGTTCTGCACAGCAAAAGGAACCGACAGAGTGCTGTTGATTCCGTTCACAACTGCGAATGTGTCAGCGCTCACCAGAAACCTGCTTTGAAGCCCGCCTGGACCGTTCTCGATACCCAACCCAACGCTCGCAGCAACGTATTGCCCCTGAGCGTTGAGCTGCATCTTCACGGCCCACATCGTGCTCATCTTGCCTTCGGCATCAACCTGGGCCTGGGCGACCGTCTGCACTGCTGCACTGGTATCAGCAAGGGTTGCTTCGAGCGTTTCAGTCTTGCGCACGATGACTTCATCGCGCGTTGCGCTGACTTTTACTTCGCTCACGAATGCCGCAGTTGCGTCCCACTGCGCCAGGGCGCCGGCCATGTCCCCAGCCGGGTCGTCGTCGCGAGCAGAGGCGCGCAGGGCCTGCACGCTTTCTGCTGTCGCCGTGACCTTGCCATCCACTTCAG
>NZ_QKRS01000015.1:99377-113812 GCF_024261405.1 Pseudomonas sp. FBF18
ACTGGGTACCACGGCCCGATGTTGCCGGTGCGATCGACCAGGCGCGCCCAGAAGAAGAACGACACGCCCGCCTTGAGGCCCTGAAGCGTGTAGTCCTGTTGCGGGTAGGCCAGGTCGGTGAGTTTCGTGGCCACCGACAGGTCATTGCTTGGGCTGTACCAGATCTCAGTGCGCTGTGTGTCCTCGGCGCCGGGTGGGAATCCCCACTTCAGCCCGATCGCGAACAGCTCGCTCGATGCGTTCAGATACGACACCGCCGGCGGCAGGCCCTCCTTGCCCTTGAGGTCGGTGAGCATCGAGTCTCGCCAGATCGACGAGATATCGAACGCACTGACTGCGCGAACCCGCGCTAGGTACTGACCGGCGTAGATACCGACCACATCGACTGAGGTCTCCCCAACGCGTTGCAGCTTTATCCAGTTCCCGTTGTCCTTGCGCCATTCCACGTCGTAGGCCACGGCCCCGTTCACGGCCGGCCAAGCAATGGTCATGGTACTGACCGCGATACCTTGGTCTACGGCATGGTTCGAGGTCAGAACCACGCTCGCCGGTGGAGGAACGACGGTGATCGGGATCACGCTGATCGGCCGCTCTTCCAGGCGGGCCCCGGTGTCGATATGCGCAAACTTGCTCGGGTCGTACTGCACCGCGCTGATCTCAAACACACCAGGCTCTGGGCGGGTAACGCTTGTCACACGGTACAGCGGTACCGCCAGGTCGTCAGCGTCGAGCGCCCACACCAGCTCAGGCTCCGGTACCACTGAGTAGGCAGTGGTGACGGTTACGGCCCGGCCGCTCACCGATTGAACGGTGCGTGCCTGGCAGGTTCCATCCGGCAGGTTGAGGATCAAGCGGTCACCGGCCTTGGCCTGGGTGTCACGGTCCAAGCCGATGGTGCGGCCGGATACAGCAGCGATGCGCCCGCCAATTGGCCGGCCCGCCAGCAGCTCGTCCGCGACCGGGATCACATAGCCCGGCAACGGGATTCGCCCATCGAGCCCGACCTTGAAGGTGATGCCTCGATCTCGTGAGTTCGTCAGCAGCGCCCATTTGCCGCGGCGCTGGGCCTCCGATTCGCGAGTGCAGCCGATCGCGCTAATCTCCAGCACATTGTCGCCGTAGCGGCGCTGCAGCTTCTGGTCGGTCACCGAGGTGACATCGGTGTCGTAGCTGTTCGCCGGGTTGTCGTAGCTGATCAGGGCGCGGCTGTAGCGCGTGCGCTCCGAGGCGCTCGAATAGGTGAACTTGCCGTCGATGACGTTCGCCCGGGTGTAGGCGAAGTCGAAGTCGGTGTCGCGCGGCATGTCAGCCAAGCTGTACACCTGCCCCTGCGCCCAGTAGGTCATACCCCGGTAGATCGCCGAGATATCGCGCAGCAGGCTCCAAGCGTCAGCTTTGCCCTGAAGGTTAAGATTGCAGATGAAACGCGGCTCCTGGCCGCCCCTCCCGTTCGGTACCATCTGGTCGCAGTACTGGGCGATCCGATAGAGCTCCCACTTGTCGACCTGCCAGGGCTTGATGCGCCGACCCAGACCAAAACGGTCATTCACTGTGATGCCGTAAGTGTGCCAGGCCGGGTTGTCGGTCCAGGCCTCTTTGAAGGTGCCATCCCAGACCCCGGTGTAAACCCTGGAGCGCGGGTCATAGTTGCTGGGCACCTGAAATTTGCGGGCGTCACAGTCCACAGTGACCGCGGGAATGTTGCGGAACTGCTCGGCCGAGAACTCGATGTACAGCAATGCGGTGTTCGGGTATCGGACCTTGGCGTCGATCACCTCAGTCCGCCCGACGATCTGCATGGTGTCCGCGATCTTGTTGTTGTTCTGGTTGGGCGTCAGACGGCGGACGCGCAACAGCCAGCCACTGGTGGCCTTTGGCAAGTCGATGCGGCGGGTGCGCTCGTAGGTGCTGGTGGTCTTGCCGTCGACAGCCTCCAGCAGCACCTGCTTGTATGCGCCACCGTCAGTAGCGAGGTCCACGGCGTATTCAATCCGATAGCCTTTGACGTTCCCTCCTGAATCGACCGATTGCAGCATTGGCCAGGCAAAGCGCAGGCGGATTGCTGACAGCTCCAGCCTGTCGATCGCGCGGATGTAGGCGTTATCGCTGCGCAATTCGACGCTTTCGCTGATCTCGTTCTCGATGGACGGGATACCCGGGATATGGCCCTGTTCAACAGACCCGGTACGCCATTCCCACTTCACGTTTGGGAAGTTCAGGTTACCGGCCGGGTCGGCAAGCGGCGTGCTGTCCAAGTAGATGTCGCGGGCAGTTGGCGTGCCCTCGAACTCACCCTCGCCCACGGCGATCAGCATTTTTGCCACGGCGATCGAACGCAGGCTGTCCGGCGCCTCTGTAGGCTGTTTCGGCTTATCCGAGCCGCCCTTGGCGCCGACGATGTCCAGTTTCTGTGCTGCGCCCATGCTTTCCTCCAGGCGTAAAAAAACCGCCAGGCGGCGGTCGGTGTTCTGTGTGCGGGTTAGAGTTTGTCTTCGGAGTAAATAGCGGCGCTGATAACCGCGCCGCCCCACCGCCGGCGCCCCAGGCAGAGCGGCACGGGGTTGCCGCTGGCAGTGGTGTTTCGTGCCGAGCCAAATGCGTATCCCGGCTGATTCTCCGGCGCGGCACTGGTCTTCAGGCCCTTTGCTTGAGGACTGAGCATCTGGATGACTCCGCCTACCGCAAGAGATACACCGGTCGCACCAACGACCCCCCATGCACCACCAGCCGCGAAACCACCTATCCCACCTGTCGCGATTGTTGCCACGACAACTAGGGCAACACCGATGACTGTTTGCAGTAGACCTGCCCGCTTGCTACCAGAGATCACTGGAACGAGCCGAATTTCCTGACATCCGCCGAGGCTAAATTCATCCTCCCCAGTATTTTTGCCGTTCCGAAACACTGCAAACTCGAGCCCTTTCTGCTTCGCACTTACCAGGAATTTAGAGAACCCAGGGTGGTTCGCGTCAATCGCCTTGACCATCTCATACACGCTTCCCGAATCGAGCAAATAGTGATGTTCTCGGCCATATTTTTTCGCCAAAGATCCGCCCAACAGGATCTTGGTGCGAGGAGTGTAGTGAGCCGCTGTCATTGCCATGAGTTACTCCGGGCACAAAAAAGCCGCCCTGGGGCGGCAATGTTAAAGGCAGCGTTGAACTGCCTCGATTCGTCTGTTCTTTCGCCAATCCATCAAGCCGGACTGAAAATACACCTCAACTTTCGTTCCGTTATTTACCGGCTTGAAATCTGCAAACTCAACCTGACCGGCACTTACAACGGTTTTCCCACCTCCAGGCAATGGCTGAAGAGAGGCGTCGTAATGGGCGCCGGCAAGTGACTGCTCCTGCCAAGCGAACAATACACATTCTGAAACTTCGTTCACGGCCTTGGTGCTAGCTAGGGTCCTAGCAGGACCTTCGGCTCTACGCTCCCCCATGGAGGCACACCCCGCCAGCACCGCTACCGCTACCGCCACCGCCACCGCCCCAAACAGAATTCGCATGTGATCCCTCCTTGCTAGAGAAGGGATCGTAGCACCTAGTGCTGGCAAGATTTAAGCTGTAATGGCACCGTCAACAAAACCCAAGGCGGTCAGCACGTCCTTCCTGATATTGAAGGTCCGGCACATGAACAGCATGTGATTGCCATTCTTGGCCTCGTCGAGCATCTCGCGGACCTCTTTGGATACCACTGACCGATCCAAAATCATGTTGATCTGAAACTCAGCACCCTCAGGGATTTTGGAGTTGTCCATATCACCCTCGTTAGACCCAAGAATGACGTTGGCCCTCATTGTCTTCCCAAGATACTCGACCCTCAACACTTCGTTGCCTTTGGCGTTTCGCGGTTTTTCTCGGCTGCTCACTGGATTCATCTTTGGCATTCCTTGAGTTGATTTCGGTACGCCGAAAACCCCGCATAAACGGGGTTCACGGGAAATACTAGCGCTATCACGACAACCGATGCATGACAGTTCAGTCAGCGGTTGCTCAACCTGTCGCGCCAGTCTTTCGAGTCAGGTACATGGCCCTCGACTTTAGGTTGGCGATTCCTGCAGCCACAAAGTCGAACATATCCATGAGTGAGACCGGAATGTCTCCTGGTGTCGCTACCATCCCCGCAATCAATTCGTGCTGCGACAGGATGTACGCGTTGTCCGGAATCTCCTCAACGCTTTGCTCGCACTTATGGTTGAAGGCAATCAGGTAACGCTTGAGCGGCTCACCAACAATTTGCATCTGTTCTCTTTTGGGGAGCAATTCGCCCTCGATAACGTAGGCGGCCACGAAGTTACGTGCGGAATCCAATTGATGCGCTGGAATGTCGGCAGCAGAGCGAACGCCAAAGGCTGCATGTATCTGAGACCAGATCTTTGCCGTGGCTCGCCTCTGAATCGGAGCCGGCAAGGAGGTAACTTTGCCCTTCACAATCGCGCCAAGCATGTGAAACCCGTCGGTACCGATGGTCTGGCCAAGCACGGTCATTGCCTGATCTGATCCGTGAGCGTTTACCGCGTGCCCTTCGTTCCAGTAGGACCACAGCGCATCGTCACATTCGTTCTGGTAAGCCAGCACGTTGTCGCGCAGATCAATGCGAACCTTGCTCGCATGAATCGACATCAGCCAACCAGGAAGCTTCTTCAATGGAAGGCACGCCATTTCGTACTGCTTGCCATCAAATCCAGTCGTCACCATCATGGTGATAACTGAAGCAAACCGGCCCGCCATCAACTTGCGGTGCTGGGTTTGCCAAGCCAAGCCCATGCCCTCAACCACTGGTTTCATCGGAACGAATGGATCGCCGTTCTTTTCCACAAGCAGAAGCTTGGCCGAGCGGAACGGGATGACACTGGATACAGCTGTGCTATTATTCATCTCGACGTTTTTCCTAAGCTGACTGACGTTATCCGAGGCCTCAAGCGCTGCAACGCTTGGGGCTTTTTCATGCCCGCTGTTTTTGCTCATCCTGCATCTCCTGCTCCAGAGATTTCCTGAGGCGGAAAACTATCTCTCCGCTCAGGCTTCGACCGTTTTGCTCAGCCCTCTGAGTGAGCGCCTCCCGCATCATCTCCACCAGACGCACGCCCACCACCTTCTTTTCTTTCGTCGTACTCATTTCCAGCTCCACGCTCATGTTTCGTTTGTGTAGTTTTGTGCGATTTGTGTCTTTTGTCAACAACGATGTTTCGTTTGTTGCTTTATAAGCCTCTAGAGGCATACGCTTCGTCCGGGGATAAAGCATCCTCGGACAGGTAAGGCAGTAAGGCGGAAATGAACGGAACATTTGCAGAAAACCTTGCGCAACTGCGTGCGAAGAAAGGGCTGACACAGCGCGAGCTAGGTGCGGCAGCGGGTATCGCATGGTCGATGGTTTCTAAGTACGAATCAGGCCAGTCCATACCGCGGCTGAAAATACTGATGCGCCTGGCCGACGCTCTTGGCGTCTCCAAAGAAGATCTGGCTGGTGATCCACCGAAAGACAAGAGGCTGACTCTCGACATTCCTCCTGAAGTGTCGGACCAACTGAAGCAAGTGGCCGAGGAAACCGGCAAGACTTTCGAGGAAGTGGTAACCGAGGTTCTCGAATGGGGAATCAAAAGGTTCGATGAGGATCCCGAGTTCGCAGCGAACGTGCTGAAGGGCGTAGAGGCTCGGCGACACGAGGACTCATGAAAGTCACCCAAGCCCGGCCAAGCGCCGGGCTCTTCATAACCAGGAGCGGCGATGATCGTCTACAAGTACATGAGCCTGGATGGTTTAGATGCTTGCCTTTCGAAGCGAACCATACGCTTCACTAAGCCGATTAACTTCAACGACCCATTCGACTGCGCAGCCTCAGCTGGCGACACCATGCAGGGTTTGAACATCCGTACGGTCGGATCAACAAATGCCGACCGACTGCTCTGCATTCGAAACGCGATCGGGATCCTGTCACTCACTCGCAATCCGTTGAACCCCCTGATGTGGGCCCATTACGGACAGAATCATACTGGCGGCGTGATCGCTATCGACGCCAAGGCGGCCGGCCTGGAATGTGCAGATTCGAACATCATTACCGCCAGTACCGGAAACATCATCTACACCACGGTCAGACCAAGCGTGGACGGTGATGAGCTTCCGAACCACGATGAAATTTCCGCCCAGCATGACAGGCTAATGCTCGAGAGACTTTTCCTGTACAAGTCGCTGCACTGGTCATACGAGGAAGAAATCCGGGTCGCTCGGCGGGTGGAATACACGCCGCAGCTCAAGCATCAAGACTTTGAGATTCCACATTCAGCCATCGTCGAGGTATTCCTTGGTGCCAAATACTTCTCAGCACTCAACGACGACTATGAGGGAAGGCTACCGAAAGTCCACCGTGATCATCCGGAGTTCTCGTACCAGCGCTGCTACGAAGACTCTCGGACCTGGGACCTTCGTTCAGAACCTTACAGATCTTAGTCGGATCTGGACCTTAGCCAAATGCAAAAAGCCCAGCGCGGGGCTGGGCTTCAGGCATACCACATCGACGTTACAGAGAACGCAATTCTGTCAAAGCTTTGGCAATGCAATATGGAATAACTGCGCAAGCCAGTCCCATCGCAGCGGAGGCTGCTTCCTGCGGGGCGCTGGTCGCCATATGGATACCTCCATAACCGATTACTGCCCCAATCAACGACATGATGATGGTGACGATCCACATGAACTTGGCCACTTGCATGCTTCCTTTGCTGTTTGGCCAAGGCGGAAGGCCATCGGCGCTTTAAGCTCGCGAATGTACTTTCTCTGAGCATAGAGTGTCAATTTGCCAGTATTCAGCCTGTCCACCCATCCACCCTGGACGGAAAGCCAGTACGCGGGCTGGGCCGGGGCGTAGTAGCGTTGTGCCTCCAACGAACTGCCCCAGTCCGTTGCCGGAAAGCCCATGGACTGGGGTATGTAAGACCTAGGAGGTCGATGTGAGCAATGACAGAACCGTAGATCAGCGCCTTAATGACCTTGAGCATGTGCTCAGGACAGCTATTGTTTTCAATATGAACGCCGCGGCGGTGTTGGGGCGACGTCTCGCCTATGGGAATGACGCTATCGCGAGCGCAATTGCGCAGGACCTACAAAGCCTGAAGTCCGAACAATTCCAAAACATCGACAAAGCTCTGCACGACAGCTACATCGACAACCTTGTACAGAGCATTACCGGTCGAGTTTGAATCCAGCGGCATAGTAGCAACCCAAGCGAGGGTGCTGAACCATCAGCACTCTCCAATCGGAAGATACCCGTCTAACTTCATCACGCTTTTTTTCGCTTGCCATATCTACTCTCCTGCGGCCTGGCCGCTTCATTTCGCGTCCCGATGACGCAACACAAGGCGTGTCCGGGCAAGCCAAGGCCCGCCAAACACGATGATTTCTGATGGCCTGCCGTACAGGTGGTGCAGCAGGAATGGGCCCTGGCCGAACACCTGGACCTGCTCGCCGGGCAGCTGCGGGTGTGCACCCAGGTAGATCCCGGCATGGTTCGGGTGCGCCGTTCGCCCCACCTCCATGACGATCATGTCGCCGTGCTGTGGCCGGTCGACCTGGTAGAAGCCCGCCGCCTCATAGGCCTGCTCGTACAAGCTAGGACCGGCAGCCTGCTCCCACCACCCGTCTTCTCGGGCGTAGACCGGGAACTCCAACCCCCACTCCCGCTGATACCAGTCCGCGCAGACCTGCCAGCAGTCCCAGGCGCCGTGCACGAATGGTCGGCCCAGCAGCGGCGTGCTGCCGCTTGGGGTGATGGTGCGTAGATCGCCTTCAGGCCAGGACAGGATGTGCCAGGGCAGTGCCGTGGCTTCGCACATGGCCAGGTCACGGGGTGACGGCCTGCTGGTGGCGTCGGGATGCGAGTGTACGATGCCGATCACCTCGCCCTGATCTTCCGCTGCTGCGTATTCCTCCGGCGCGATCCGGAACTCTTCGCCCGGGTCGCTTGCCGTGTTGCTACACGGTACGTAGATCTGCTTTCGGCCTACGGCCAGTATCAGCCCACAACACTCGCGCGGGTACTCAGCCGCGGCGTGCGCTTGCACGGCGGCCAGGATGTGTTTGCGCATGGTCAGCTCCGTGCGATCAGAGATACGGCTGGGAAGCCGCCGAAGGAAAGCTCGTTGGTTTCGCCGAAGCGCAACTTGCAGGAGCTGAGGCAGCCCTTGCACTGATCCTTCGAAGGGTCGTCCGTGGGGTTGTCCTCATCGTCGAACATGGCAGCGCCGGTGTAGTTGCAGTCAGGGCCCCGATAGCCGTTGGTCATGGCCCAGTGGCAAAAGGTGGTCATCTGCCGGCCCGGCAGACCGAAGCCGTCAATCTCGCCCGGGGAAGAAAGCTCCCACACGACCATCTCGCCGTCTTCGCCGGTCTTCTGGTCGATGTACCAGATCTCGAGCGCCTCTTGGGTCGGGTCTGCTTCGGGGTTCCCGCCCGGGAAGTTCTCGGCATCCAGGTACTGGGCCAGGGTCTCGCGTACAGTCAGTTGAAACTTCAGCAGGTCGTCGAACGCCAGGCACAGCGCAGTGATACGGCCGTTGACGTTGCCAGCGGACAATGTCGGCCGGGTTGCAGAGCCGTTGCTGTCCGCCCCAACACCTTCGATCTGCACTGGCCAGGCCGCATACTCGTTGCCCTGCCAGAAGATCGACTTGGCCGGCAGCTGATCGGCGTTCGCGCCGGCTGCAGCTAGTTCCTCGGGCGAGTGCGGGATAGCGTGGCCGTGGAATCGCAGCACGTCGGCGCCGTGTTCGGAGCCGTCGATTTCAAAGAGGATCACCTCATTGCCAGGCTCCAGCTTCTGGATGTCTCTGATCAGGGGCATGGATTGACCTTAAGGGTGGAATGTCTGCGTGAATGTTGCGGCCAGGGCGTAGATCAGGCCGCCGCGGTTGCTGAGCTGGTAACCGGCGCATTTGTACAGGCCGAGCTCTCCAAGCGGAGGCGTCCATAGAAAGGCCTTCGCGCCCTGGTGCCGATCAAGGAAGGCCTTTACGGCCTTCACTTGCTCCTTGGTGCCGGTGCACGTGATGGGCCAGGACTGCGAGCGGTTGTTCAGGCTTTCGCCAACGGACTGTTCGTATCCATCCGCAAAGCGTTTGGTTCGAACCGCAAAGGTGAACTCGCCCTGCTCGCCAGACTGCAGCCGCCAGGTGAATGTCTCGATAGCCATCAGCGCCCCTTCAATGCCGTGTTGATACGGCCGCCCTGCCTGAGATCCTTGGCCATCATCTGGTTGTACTTCTGCTCAACAAACGTCGCGAGCTCGCTGCCGAACTGCTCGTACCCAGCGGTGTCGGCCGACGAGGCGGCATTTCCCTCGCCATCGATGCTCACCGACACATGGATCACCGTACCGCCGCCCGCTCCAGCTGCCGCAGCGGATACCGGCCCAGCCCCCAGCGGCGTGATCGTGCCGCCCTCGGCCCCCATCATCAGGTAGGTCTTCCCTCCCTGATTCAGCAGCTCCGGGCCCAGTTCGTTGACCTGGTAGAGCGAGTTCGCCGCTACCGGTCCGCCGGCGGCACGTTGACCAGAGACGAAGTTGTCCATGATCTCCGGGCTGTAGCCAGCCTGGGTTGAGCCTGCAGAGGTAGGTGCGCTGCCGCCACTGAACCAGGCGCCCAGCGCACTGCCGGCAATGCTCGACAGCAGCCCTGAGGCAGCCTGCCGGGTGGCAATCCGCGCCATGTCCGCCAGGATCGACTTGGTGAAGTCGGCGAACGAGAACTTGCCGGATATGGCGAAGTTCGCGACGGAGTCTTCCATCGAGCTGAAGGCGTTGGTGAACAGGCTCTTGGTCTGGCCGGCGACATCACGGGCCGACTCCAGGTAGTTTTGGAATGCCGACGAAGCGCCGGCGCTCCAGCTGCCTTGGGCAGTGGTCATGTCGTTGTAGTTGGCGATCGCAGTTTCCTGCAGATCACGCTGGGTTTTGTCGAGCGCCGCGAGCTTCTGGTTGTACTCGTCGAGACTCATGCCGCGGGAGCCGTCACCGTACTGGTTGGCCAGGTCCAGCTTCTGCTGGTTGATCCGGTCGGCGATGCCGTTCTGCTGGTCCTGCAGGCCGCGCTGCCGGTCGCCCAGGCCGAGTCCTTCGGCAGATCGCTGGCCCTGCAAGCGCAGAGCCTTCACCTGCTGATCCAGCGCGCTGGTGTAGGTCTGCACCACCTGGGCCTGCTTGCGCAGCCGCCCCTCTTCGTTGGTGGCCAGCACGGCCAGTTCCGAATCAGCGTCCTTCTGCGCCTTGACCATGTTGGCCCGGGCATCGGCGATCTTCTGGTCCAGCTGGACCCGCTGGGCAGCCGAGGTGCCGGCCTTGCCCTTGGCGGCTTCGAGCGCCGCGATCTCCGCCTGGTAGGCGTTGGTCACCTCGCCTTTCTGCTGCTCGATGATGGCCGCGCGCTGGGCCGCGTACGACTCCTGGGAGATGATGCCGGCCTTCTGGGCTGCATCCAGCTCCTTCTGGTTGTTTTTGTACTCAGCCAGGATGGAGTTGAGAGTGTTCTTCTGTGTGTTGAAACCGGAGAGGTCAACAGCGCCAGCGCGCCCGACTGGGTCCTTGTACTGCTCGGCGATGTTGCTGCGGACCCTTGCGATAGCCTCGGGGTTGAGTCGAGCATCAGCTGGATCCTTCTTCCTGATGATATCCAGCGACCGCTCGTACTCCTTGAGTGCCTCGCTGGGTTTCTTGGAGTTGGTCCAGGCCGACTTCTCCAGGGCGTCGACCTTAGCCATGGCCTTGATGGTCTTCTCGTTGGCCTCCGCCTCCTGGCGGTCAAGTGCGGCGTTTTCCTCCTGGGCTGCTTTCTTATCCCTCAAGAACTGAAGCTGATCAGTGTAGAACTCGACCATCGTGTCGCGGTTCTGGAAAGCACCAACGTCGCCGCGCTCGGCACCGGCCAAGTTGATCTCGGCCTGGCGGATATCGTCGTCGATGCTCTCCCGACCAATGTTTTTCAACTGATCGGCAGCCTTGGCGACCGCGTTGTAACCGCGCTCCCACCAGCTCAGGTTCTCGATGATCTTCGGGGTGCGCTCGTTGATAGCGTCCGCGTAGGCTTCGGTGGCGAGCTTGACGGCGTCCGCGTGCCTTCCCTGCTGCTCAAGTGCGGCGATCTGCGAGTAGACGGAGCTCGTCAGGTAGTTGTATTGCGTGTTCAGTGCCACCGAGGCTTTAACCGGATCGTCCGCCAGCTTGACGAACTCGGCGATGGTCTCGGAAACCGCTTTCCCTGTTGCCTCATCCATCGATACGGCCGCTTGCGCCACATCCATGAAGCTGTCGCCAGCGATCTTGCCGCTACCGGCCAGGCTCGCAAGAACCGATGCAGCTGCCCCAGTTGTGCCAACAGTCGCACTCACCTGCTTGGCCATACTGCCCAGCTGGTCGGCAGTCAGTCCGGCGGAATTACCCGTCAAGATCAGCGCGTTGCTATAGGCGTCTGCCTCTTCGGAGCCTTTGTAAAAGGCATACCCCAGCGCTGCTGCTGCAGCAGCCGACACGGTGAAGGGATTGATCAGGCCCAGGATGTAGCCGCCCAACGCGCGCGCTGCCGGACCAAGCCCGCCGAACATATCCTTGAGCTGACCGCCCTGCTGCAAGGCAACCATCATGATCGGCTGGCCAGCGACGATCGACGTGAAAATATCAGTGAACTGAGCCGGTACACCTCGTAGCGCTGCAGCGGTAGCCTTTGCAGTCATGCCAGTGCTGCTTAGAGCAGCATCCGCACCGCCCAGAGCAGCCCTCGCCTGGTCAACCTTCCCCTTGTACTCAGCGAAAGTCTCAGGGTCGAGGACGCCGCTGGCTTTGAACCCCTGCAGCTTCTGCTCCATCTGATCCAGACGGCTCATGGCTGCGACTGTAGGGTCGATTTTACCAAGCAGGTCGTCGAGAGCCTGGCCCTGATCGCGCTGGGCAGCAGCGGCGGTCTTGGCGGATCCGGCCAGGCGCTCTTCTGTTGCCAGCAGAGCTTGTGCGCGGGTATTGATGGCGGCCTGCCGACTGGCGTTGTCCGACAGGACGGCATTCGCCTGGCTGGTAACTTCGGCGGTTTGAGCAGTAGCGCGGTTCAGCGATTGAACGTACTCGCTCGCCTCCAGGGATGCCCGCGCCATGGCCAGAAGTCGAGCCTGCTGCTCATCAGCAGTTTCTGCGGCGCGGTGGCTTGCCTGCGCCCCTGCGTCAGTGGCGGTCGTCAGCGCGGCCTGGGCCTGCCCGGCCTGCTCAGCCCCGGCCTTGAATGCAGTCATGCCCGCCGCGGCGGTGGTCACGGCACGGCCGACCGTGATCATCTGCTGTGCCAGCTCAGCCTGCTTGGCGTTGAGAGCCTGCAGCTCCTGAACAATCTGCCGGGTATCACCCTGCATCCCGCTCAGCGCTGACTCCCAGGCGCGCCCGGTCTTGCCCGCCGATTCCTCGCTACGCTTGCCAGCGTCTGCCAGCTTGTCGAGGTCGCTTGCAGCCTCGACAGCATCGCCGGAATCAACCTTGATCCCGAGTTCGGCAATGGTGGTCATGATCTACTCCACGGATTCGGCCATGACGGCCAAGGCCTCGGCCTCCATTACACGGAGATCGGGAAAAATGTCGGGAAGGTCGCGGCGCTTGATGCCGAGCATCGAAGCGATGGCCGGGATGATTGAGTAGTCCAGGCCCGAGGCACCGCCCATGCCCGTCCGCCACTGGGTGGACATTGCCTCGAACAAGCGGAAGGCTGTCCAGGCGTCCGGCCAGACCTCTACCTCTTCTTCAGGAAGGTCGGCGCGGCTCAGGCCGAGCATCGCCAGCTGCCCTTCGGAGGCGCCCTGCTCGTAGACAGCCCTAGCCGCTCTCTTCAGTTTCCCAGGCGGGCCGGGCTGTATGCGTTCTGGAACGCGTCGATGACAGCTTTGGGCGCGCCAGTGCAGGTTCGCACCAGATCGAGAATGGCGTCGTCACTGAACTCGTCGTCGAGATCCCAGCCGACCACGATATCCTTCAGCTGAATAGCCTGAAGCTCGATCTCGGCGGCAGTGGCGTCCTTCCAGCTGACACCTTCCTCCTTTGCTTTTTCCGCCCAGGCATCACGCGCCTTGTTCCACCGGTCGAACATCTCGGACAGCGCGATACGATCCAAGTAACGAAATTCAAAACCAACCTCGACCGGACCGGAGCCGACCCGTGGAAGCTGTACCGCGGCGCCGAACGTTGGGTTCTGCGCGATCTTGATCTTCGCCATGGAGCCTCCTAGGCGTTGTAGCGGGTCGGGCGACCGGACAGGCCGATGCTGATGGTGCGAGTCATCAGCTGGTTGCGGTCCATGGTCGGGGTGCTGGTGATGCTGACGTATCCGGGCATCAGGATCTGGCGATTGCCTGGCAGCTTCAGGCGAACCACCGCAAGTTCCTTGGAGTCGTCATAGCCCTCGACCACGCTGACATATCCGGCCTCGGGTTGGTCCTCGACGGTGATCGAAACGCTGATCGGGTTGCGGTTGGTGGGGAACTGAAGATCGTCATCGTTCTCCAGGTAACCGACAGTGAGGAACTGCTGCTCGCCACCGGATACAGTGAAGGCGGTGACCTTGGAGATCTGGGTCCAGCCCGAAACCGGTACAACAGCCCCGGCGCCAGCACCTGCGGTGAAGCGCTCCTCGTTGGTGGTATCGAGGCCGGCCAACGAGAAGGCGTCGGCGGTAACACCGGACGCCTTGACGGCGCGGTCGTTGATCAGCGCCCAGCCGGAGTTGATCAGCAGGATATCGCCAGCGTCGATGCCGTGCCCGACCGAAGCGGCCACCGGAGGCTTGGCGTTGGTCAGGGAGGTGAAAGGTACAGCGGTGCCGAGAACAGAAGCGATCTCGACAACAGAACCGTTGGGCAGCGGGATGCGTGCGGCCATGGTGTTTTCCTCTTGGGTAGAAAAAGCCCGCACGCGGCGGGTTTCATGGGTGTATTTCTTGTCAGGCTGCGTCGAGGCCCAGGGTCATTTGCAGTTGGCTGCGCCAGTGCTCGACTTCTGCCTCAAGCGGAGGCTTATTCCAGCGGTGCTTGGCCAGTTCTCTGCCAGCAAAGCTGCCTCGCTCGTTCTGATCCTGAAGTGCCTTGCAGGCACGGTCGAATTTCTGCTTTTCGTCCAGCTCGCCGCGCAGCAAGGCATCGATGTGCAGGTCGCACCAGACGGCAAACTTCAGATCGAGCCATCGAGCAAATGCAACCGCCAGCTTCGGGTGAAACCATGTGCCGCCGCCACGATCCGAGCGCGCCTTGCTCGTTTCT
The DNA here is from genome assembly GCF_024261405.1 of Pseudomonas sp. FBF18. Lineage (NCBI taxonomy): Bacteria > Pseudomonadati > Pseudomonadota > Gammaproteobacteria > Pseudomonadales > Pseudomonadaceae > Pseudomonas > Pseudomonas sp. FBF18. The sequence continues at coordinate 113,651 of NZ_QKRS01000015.1, forward strand.
ACAAGTGATCCAGCGTCACATGTAAGCGCTTCAGCAAGCGCATTTAGGTATTCCTTTGTCTCGCCCTGCTTCAGCCAGTCAACCGGCCGCTTGCCAAATCGCTTGGCCACATCAGTGGCATTGATCCAGCCCTCGCTATTGAAGCGAACGGCCTGGCCTTGA
>NZ_QKRS01000015.1:114494-124756 GCF_024261405.1 Pseudomonas sp. FBF18
GTTCGGCTGTACGGGCCTAGGCTGCGTGTTTGGTTGGCCGCCAGAAGAGGCCGTTGAGTGATTTACAGGTCCGCGACGCCGCGGTAGGTGAAGCTGGCCGGGACCGTATAGGTCGCCGACTCGGTGATGGTGGGGCCCTGGTCAACTGGTTCGGTGACCAAGCCCTCGAAGCCGTTGCGGCTGAGCGCCGAGTCGACCCGGAAGAGACTCGAAAGCTCGTTCACCAGAGCCTCAGCGGTTTCCAGAGGCTGGCCCGCCGGGCAAACGATGCTCACCTGATAGACGCCGGTGTACTCGTACGCCTCGCCGCCCAGGTAGCGGCAGGTGGTTCCAGCCGGCAGCAGGTACGCCCTTAGGTAGGACTCGTTTGTCTGTGGCTCAAAGCCTTCTTCAAAGTTGGCGACCCGGATCGGTCGCGCCGCAGCCCAATCCATCAGCTTGATCTCGATGGCCTGACGGGCTCGTGCATGGCTCATACTTGGTTGTTCCTGATAGCTTCGTCAACGATGCGCTGAAAGTTGGCCAGGGTGACCCGGACCATACCGTGCGGTGCCTGGGTTGAGTGCCCATATTCCAAAGGCACCGCGTAGATTAGGTTGTTCACGATGTAGGCCGTCTGGCCAATGGTCAGGGCCTGCACCTGGGCCTGCAGGTCAGCGATCGCCTGGCTGCCCGACGGGTCGATGCGGTCGAGCTCGCCAGTTGCCGGAGCATCGATGGAGAATTGCCAGTTGCCCCGGAACCGTCCGCCGACGTAGCCCTGGCCTGCTACCAAGCCATTGGTGGCGAAGTTCTGCTCGCGCTCGGTCTTGGTCAGGGGCTTGGCGTACTTGACGCCCTTGCGCAGATTGCCGGCTTTGGTGAAGTTGTCCTGGTTCAGGTTGATCAGGGTGTTTCGGACCGCGACCTTAAAGTCGTAGTCATCGGCGGCCCTGGTTGCCTTGGCTCGATGGGCCACGTTGGCAGCCCATATCTCAGGGTTGCCTACCGGCGACATGCGGATAACGCTGCTGCCGATCTCGATCACGATCTCGCGGAAGGTTGCGTCGAGTGCTTGCTCGGCCTGCTCGGCGAACGCCCGGATAGCCTCGGCAAAGCCGCCCTGCAAGCCGCCGTAGCGCTGGGTCATGTGTGATCCGCGGGGCATGTCACTTCCTCAGTTGGACGGCCCAGGTGGCTTGGGCTGGGTCTTCGGATACGTTGAGCGTCCGGAACCCGCTGATCAGGTCGCCGATCTTCGGCACGGCCGGGGTGGCGGTCACCGCATCGGCCCGCCCTTCGAATAGTTCGTTCTGCAGCACCAAAAGCTTCACGTCCTCGGTTTGAATCCGCGAGCCGTCGATTTCTTTGGCCAGGTAGCTGCCGAACACGCCACGGCCCGTGTAGTAAAGCGTCGATGCCGGCACCGTGCCGCCTATGGCAGGGTCGTAGCCGCCCTTGATGGAGCGTGACCCCGCCACCGGCCGTACGGCATCAGCCAAGCCATCTGGATCGTCGAACGCCTCAGCTAGGTCAGCTTGGATCTCTTCGCGCATACCCATGGGCTAGATCCTCTTGAGCATTACGGTGCCCGAACGACGAGTCCAGGGAGCGATGAGGTCTAAGGCGAAGTTCTCGCCGGTCGAGCGATCCACAGAGCCAGCGACATAGGTCTTGCTGGTCGAGGTGCCAGCCTGGGCCGACACAGTCTTGCTCTGGATCTCGCGCTGGGTGTCCTTGTAGAGCTGGCCGGCGGCGGCCAACTTGGCCACCTGCGCGCCAGCACTCACGATGGCGTCCGGCACCGGATCTGGCACCGTTCGCTTGATCTTGGCCGTGAGCCAGGCGTTGGCCATGGCCACGGCAAGGACCGCATCACCGGTGCCAGCCCAGCCCAGCCCGAGCTTCTGGTCGACATCTGCGACGGTGATGAAGTCAGTCATGGCTTACTCCTGGGGGATCAGGGCTTGCAGGTCGGGCTTTTTCGCGCCGGCGTCGAACTCGATGCCCTTGGCAGTGAGCCATTCCTTCAGTTCGGGAGCGTTCATCTTGCGCGGGTCAGTCTCGGCCTCTTCTTGGCCGTCTTGCTCGCCAACCTTGATACCCGCAGCCTCATAGGCCTCGACGATCTCGGGCGCCTCGCCTTCGACCACAACATGCGTTGCGCCGTCGATGACCCCGAAGAACTGGCTCAGGAGCCGGTAACAAACGCCGCGCTCGCGACCTGGCTTGTCGGTGTAGATGACTTTCATAGCGATCTCCTGCACAGGGCGCCAAGTCGGCGCCCCGCATCATGGGTCAAGGGGTGGCGGTGCCGCTGATGACGGCGGCGAACGGTACCTGCTTGCGGTCGAACACACGTTCCCAGTTCGCAGCGCTGGCGTACTGGGTGGCGCTCGGGCTCAGGTTAAGGTTGTTGCTGCCTTTCCAGCTGAAACCGGCGGGCTGCAGGATGAAGGTTTTGCGTTCCCACAGGACTTCGGCACCGCCGCCATTGCCACCGTCCGGCTTGCGCTGCAGCTCGACCGGCACATGCGGAGCCCCCTCGCCATAACCGAAAGCGCCTTGGCCGAAGAATACCGACAGGAATTGACCGGGCGCATAGGTCAGGCTGTCATCCATGAACACCGGCTTGCCGAGGTAGGTGGCCAGGATGATTTTGCCGGTCGAATCGCGCAGGTACTCAATCAGGTCCTGCTTGACCATCTGGTTCATGACCACCGAGTGGACGCCGATGGCTCCGAACATGTCGGCCGCATCGCCGGCAGTGAAGGCAGCGTCCTGAAACGCGGTGGCGCTGATGGTGGCACCTGCGTCCTTGACCATGTCACCGGCATTGTTGGCAATGTTCGACGCGATGATGCCTCGTGCAGCGCCCAGCAGATAACGCTGCCACTGGCGGGTCCAGTACGTACCGAAGCGGTTGCGGATGTGCTGCATGGGCTCGCTATTAGCCAGCTCAGCAGTGAGGTCGGCAACACCGTAGCCTTTGTTGAGGTAAAGCGTACGGGCCCGCATGCTGCCCTGCTCGGCCTTGCCGACCTCGCCCAGGTCATCCGGGTTGTCGTTGGAGATGTTCGGCGCCTCGTCGGCGTCGAGATCTTGCCAATAGCTGATCTCGGAGGTGCCCTGGCCGTTGTTGGCGATATTGTCGAGCGTCGGCGAGCGGGTCACGATTCCCGATTCGAAGACGGAAGTTTTTTCAGGGGTGTTCACCGGCGCCAGCGCGCCGTAGTAGTCGCGGACGAAGATGTCCGACAGCTGGGTCGTGGCCATGGATTAGGTTCCTTGGGTGGCTTGCAGTTTTTTGAATGCTTCGGGGTTGTCGCGAGCGATCGCAGCGCGCTCGGTCTCGGTGTACTCGCCCCACTTCTTCGTGGCCTTGCCACCGTTGTCGCCGGTCTGTCCGGCACCCTGGGCCCTTGGCCACAGGTGGGTAGCGGTTTCGCGCAGCGATTCCGCCCATTCGAGGGGAGACAGCGGGGTCTTGCCGTCCTTCCCATACACGACTTCGCCGGCACGGTCAGTGGCGATTGGTTCGCCGTCTTCGCTCAATTTGAAGGTGCCGCGGGCTCGCAGGATGATGTCCTCGGCAGCCTCAGGCAGCGCGCCGGCCTTGATGGCGGCAGCGCGGATAGAGTCGGCCAGCACCTTGTCGCTGTACTTGGCAGCGAAGGCTTCGGCCTTGTCCGCGCGTTCGTTGGCGGCCTTGACCTGCTTATCCAGGTCGGTGCGCAGGCGCTCGGTACGTCGGGTGATGACTTCGTCCAGCTTGCCCTCGGCGATCAGCTTGGTCTCTTCGTCCTGGCCAACCTTGGCCAGCAGGCCCTTCACTGCCTCGATATCCAGGCCTTCGAATTGACCCTTCAGTTTGTCCAGCTCGGTCTTGATGGCCTTGTTGGAACCGATCAGCTCAGTGTTTTTGGACTTGAGGCCCGAGACCTCGCCATCCAGGAATTTCTGTACCTCGCCGCCCAGCGCTGCTTTGAGTGCTGCGGCTTGGGTGTCGTCGAGGGTGAGGCCGTGGGCGGCCGGGTCGAAGTCAAAAGGCATGTGGCTATCCCCTGGGGATTGGATGGGCCCGCCTGGCGGGCATGAAAAAGCCCCGCATCTGCGAGGCTTATTGATCGCGCCACGAAATCGTGGCTCTGCGTTTTGTGGCGCGGATCAGCTGATGCCGGCCCGCTCAAACGCCAACGGCTCCAACTCCTTGAGTTGGTCCAGCGTCAGCGGCTTGAAGTTCTTGTCCAGTTGCAGGGCGGCGAAGCGCTCGGCCGTCAGACCGCCGTCTCGGAAAAGCTTGCCGCGCACCGGCCCCAGCGCGGCATACTGGAAAGCTGCTGGCTGCGTCTTGAGCCACTGGTAATAGCTGAGGCTTGCCGAGACCTGCCCGCCGCCATCCGCGCCCACTGCGGCCCTCGTAGCGCCCTGTCCGAACAGCGCCGACAACCTGGTGATCGGCGTGATGGTCGTCCGGCAGTGGATGTGGAACGGTGGCACAGGGCCCTTGCCCATCTCGTACTCCCGACCATCCAGACTCCGGCACTGCACGCTGGTCTTCCGGTCCAAAGTGGCGACGATCCGATAGCCCGGCACAACCTCGGCATTCGCCTTGAGCGTTTCCATGCGTGCAGTGGTGGACACATGCTGGACTGCGGTCTGGACGACTGCACGGGCACTTCGGTTCGTGACCGCCAGTACTCCGTCCGTGAAGTTCTGCGCCGCGGTGCCGCGAATGGCCTTGGTGATCTCGGCGTTAGTCTGGCCCTGCACGACACCCATTCGAATGGCGTTGGTTACCCTGTCCGACTCGGTGCGCGTCCACCCAGTCAGGAAGGGCTTCAGCAGCTTGCCGCCATCGACGCCCGCCACCTGCAGGGGCTGCGTGTTGATCGCCGCCCTGAGTAGCGAGTCCGCCGGCATGACCGCATCGATCAGCAGCGCCTTGGCCAAGCTGCGGCCCTCGAATGCAGCCTCGTACTGCGCGATGTCCACTAGGTCGGACTGCATCCGGTCGCTGAAGGCCTTGTAGATCTCCAGCAGCTTGCCGCCCACCCGCCCGAGGAACTCTTCCAGCCTGCTCCGGCCGTAGGTGGTCAGTTCCTTGCGGGTGAGCTGGTCACGGACATGGCTGTCAGCTCGGCGCAGGTAGGTTTCGAACTTCTTGACCTCGCCAGCTTTGAGCCGCTCCAGCAGTACCGCGTGCCTACTGACCTGCTCCAGCAGCACCTCGTCCGCCGTCTGCGTCGGTTTCGTCGCCATCGTCTTTGTCCAGGTTGACGCCGCTCGCGTCGTGGTCGTCGCCGATCAGCTCGGCCTCTTCGTTGTACGGGCGCTCGGGCAGCTTGCCAGTGGTGAGGTACTGCCAATACGTCTCGGCGCTGATGGTGCCTGCCATGACGCTCTTCTGCAGCTCGGCCAGCACCTGGGCGCTGACCTCAGGGATCACGAACTCAGGCTTGACCGTGAAGACCACCTCGTCGGGGTTGAAGCCGGTCCACTCTGCGGCGTACCGCAGGGCCTGCTCGATGGCCTCTGCAGCGGTCATCACGATGCTATGCAGCGTTGCATGCTGGTCGTTCTGGCGGGTTTTGCGGGCCTCGCCCGATTCGGTGCCTGAGACGTCCATGACCTTGGCGCCAGCTTCGAGCGCGGCGTTCTTCTGGTCGCCCATCGCCGTGCGCACTGCCTGAATGCCAGCGCCCTGGAACTCTAGGTAGCCGCATTTACCGTTCGGCCCAAGATCCCAGGCCGCAGACGGCCCGGTCACGCTGAGCTCCACACTCTCGTCCAGCCCAGAGACCCACGGCTGCGGGTGGCTGGTCTGGTGCAGTGCGGTGAAGTAGTCGGCACTGAGCTGGTACGACTTCAGCGCAGCCCGGGCCATGGTCAGCAGCGGGACCTCGTCCACGTCCGGTGAGTTGTCGGTCGAGCCGCAGTAGATGACCGGGATGTAGCCTAGACCGCGTACCAGATTGGCGTTGCCGTCGACGACACCCAGCGGCCGGTCATCCTCTACCAGCTCTCCGGCCTCGTTGCGCACGCCAGTGCGGCAGACCGTGCCGTCCATGTAGAACTCGCGATAGACCGTCTCGCATTCGTGGCTGTACCGATCCTGCTCTTTGCGCCGGAATTCACGGAACACTGACAACACCAGGTCCTGGCGGCCGCCTTGATCGGCAGTGTCCCAGTTGATGGCGTTGCGCACCGCGTAGGTGGCGAAGTACGGCTGGCCCGCATCATCGATGTTGACCACCAACGGTACCCGGCCATGGGAAATGGCCTGGCGTACGATCCGCAGGAACAGCTGAGTCAGGCCGAAGCCGTCGGCCGTGGCGTTGTCCTCAAGCCCCTTCAGGCCCGCAGGCAGCTTCACCTCGGGTATCAGGCGCGATACCAGGCCCATCATCGAGCGGAGCGAGTCACGCACCCAGTGCTCGTACTGGGCGCGGTCGGTGTAGTTACGATAGAGGTAGGCATTGCCTGCGCCGTCTAGCTTCTCTGCCTCGACCATACCGCTTGGTTTCGGCAAATTGCGCGGGCTGCGCTTGATGGCGCATTCGCCCTCCAGCGCGTCGTCCATCATCCGCCACTCTTCGATGTGAGCGTCATAGTCTGGGTTGGTGGATTGAACAGGCATTACGCCAAACCTCCGATGCGGCGGGTGCCGGCGGACTGAGTCTTGATCGGGAACCGCTTGGCGATGAAGTAGCCGGCGGCGTCGTTCATGTGGTCGTGCCCCTTCTTGGGGTCTTTGTCCGGTTCGCCTTTGTCGGTGTACGTCTGCCGTTCCAGGCACTGGGTGAGTTGCGGGCACTGGTCGATGTTGACCTTCATGCGCCGCTCCCCGTAGGTGTTCAGGAACATGGCGTTGACCGCATTGATACGATCCTTCACGCCGGGGTTCTGTGAGTCGACCACCACGGTGAAGCCGGCTTTCTTGAGCAGGGACAGGTCCGATTCGCTGGCGTTTTTGCTGCTGGTGTTCTGTCCGCTGGCGTCTGGGTAAACAGAGACGCTGTGACCAGAGAAACGCACCTTGATCTTCTCGATCATCTCGGGCGTGTCACGCACCGAGTGGAACTCATCCAGTGCCAAAGGCAAGCCGTCTCGGACCACGTACACAACTGCGGCCATCTTCATGACGTTGAAGTCCATGCCGATGTGTATGGCCTCACCCGGCTTGATGCGTTCGCTGGTGCGGCACTCTGCCCTGTCGAAGGTGTAATAGACGACCCCGGCATAGTTCTCGAACCCTGCCTCGTACTCCTGGCGGAACGTGCGCGGGTCCATCTTGCGCCGGGCAGCGTCCAGCTCATCGGCCGGGACGTTGCCGCCCTGTAGCGATGTGTACTGCCAGCTCTTGTGGTCAGGCTCGCCGCCCGGCTGCCCGTCGCGGTAAGTGTCGTAGCAGTGATTGAAACCCTTCGGGGTGCCGATCCGCAGCGCATGCCCGCCTTTGCGCGACTCTCCGGTCTGGGGGATCGTATACTGGCAGGTCGAGAGCATCGGCCGGAGGACTTCTTCCCAGGCCGCCCAAGGGCAGTCCGCCCACTCGTCCACCAGGACGAAGAACAGGCCCGAGCCCCGCAGATTGTCGTAGTTGTCCAGGCCGACCACGCGCATGATGTGGCCTGACTTGAGAGTAATCGAGCACTCGGTCTCGTTCGGCCGTGCTGCGCGCCACGCCTCAGGGATGGCCTGCTTCAGTCGGCGCCAGAAGACCCGCTTGGCCTGCTTGAACGTCGGCGCGCCATACCAGATCTCGTCCTCGACGCTCACGCCCCATTCTGCAGCCAGTCTGGCCGCGCGGCGCATCTCAGCCTTGCCAAGAAAGGTCTTTCCAAACCGCCGGCCGCACACTGCATCGCGGAAGCGCGCCTCTGGCTGGAAGCCCCACACATAGATGTTCGCCTGCTTTGGCGTCAGCTTAACCGGCGCCTCATAGGTACGGGGTAACGGGGACATTCTCGTCTGGCTCCAGCTTGTACTCAGCAACGGCGTGCTGCTGGTCCGCCTGGGAGCCCAGGGGCTTGTCTGGTTCGAGCTTGCGGTTGACGTACATGTCGCCGCACTCCTTGGCCGCCTGCTCGTAAAGCTGGGCAGTCAGGGCCAGGTTGCGCATGTTCTCGGCCTTCTCGGCCATTCGCCCAAGCCCGCGAAGCCGGAACGCTCGGTTGGCGATCGGAATGTCTGCCGTCTCTTCACGAAAGCGCTTTCGGCATTCGTGGAACAGGTCAGCCCACTTTTGGGCCAGGCCTCTGCCTGCATACTTGGTTGGGTCATGCGACTCGCACTGCTGGCGACTCACCTCGATCCCGAATTCCTTCTTGACGGCCTCCACCACCTGGCTGGGTGAATCGAAGCAGGCCAGAGCCTGAACAATGAAGGCTTTGACCTCGCTTCGTAGTGCTGCCATGGGTTTGTCATCCGTCAAAACCTGTCAAAAATCAGGCCGACTTTAGTAGGCAGGTTCCGCAGGCCCTCGAAATGTTGATCTTGGCCACCTCAGGCGGCCGGCTTGCAGCGTCGATCAGCTGCTGAACGTCTTCGCTGGCGCCGTAGCGGCGGACCACACCGACGAATTCCTCCACATCGTGTCCGCGGAGCGTCAGGCTTGGCAGTCCGTCCTGGGTGAACTTAGGAGCACCGTACTGATCGAGCTTCTGGGCAATGTGGTAAAGCTCGTGCTCGATGAGGGCGCAGAACTCGGTGTCGGAGCACTGTGAGCAGTAATCAGCAGCCAGGGTGATGACGAAGCCCGGCACCTCACCGAACCAATCGATCATCTGTTGCTCTTGTCGGGCCTTCTGCCATCCGCCAGCGCGGAACATCACCGCCTCGGCCTGGCCAACTACCGTCCGACCTTGTTTCTCGAAGCAGGCTGAAGCCCACAGGAAGCGAAGCGGCGCGTCGATCAGGTGGGCATGGTCAGGGTTGTGCAGCTCGCCACCCTCACTGAGAATCGCAGCCTGAACCCATTCGCCAACCTCGGGGGCCGGCTGAATCCGGGCACCGAGCATAGACAGCTCGGTCAGCTCAAGGAGATCAGCCGGTGGAACTGGCCTTTCCATGCTGTTCAACCCTCATAGTCCGAACCCTGCCGCCGGTGTAGATATCCCGCTTCATCGCGGCCCTGACCGCATCCTCTGCGCTTGCACCCATATCCATTGCAGCCAGGGCATAGGCTGAGCCACTGCCAATGGCGTCAGGGTTGGCTGGGTCGAGTTCCTGCTTCCAGATGCCCGTCTTGTCGTCGTAGCCGACCATGAGCAGCCTGCCGCCATCGACGGCATAGCCTGAACATTCGACCGGGACCGCCGAGGGGGTGCCGAAGTAGGCCGCAATCAGGGCCTTCTCGTCGCACACAGCACCAGCCAGAAAGAAGCTGACCCCATCCACCACCTGGCACTTCGAACAATCATCAGAAACGATTGCGCCACCCCGCACCTGGCGAGTGTCGCAGGCGATAACGCCGTCCTTGTCGGCAATAGTGGTCATGACGGGCTCTCAGGCGAACGGGTCAGCGGGGTTGGCGATCGAGCGCACGAACCACATGAAGCCCTGCTGCAGGTTGGTCTTGGCCAGGGCCAGTAGCCGTGGGTCGACACCCTCAATCTGCCCGACCTGCTTGAACAGCTCACCGGCGTCGGCCTCCAGAGCCTTGATCGAATTCATGCCGTCGATCTCGCTCTGGGTGAGGTCGCGGTAGCCGGTGATCTTCTTGTGCTGGTTATCCATGGATGATTCTCTATGCTGTTTGCAAGGCCTAATGGAGAAGGACGCTATGGAAGGAAAAAAGGATCTCGCCAAAAAGCATCTAGAGCTGATCGACCAACTCAAGCGGCTTTCTAGCATGCTGCACGATCACCCAGGCAGCACCGATCCACTGCTGGTCATGCGGCTTGATTATCGAATACACCAACTAGAACAAGCTGTCGTGCAGGAGAAAGGCTGGCGATCTCCATTTTCGACAGGGGTTAAAAGATAGGCGCCTGATCTGTCAGTCAGCATCGCGCCACGAAACGGCGCATTTCGATTTTGTGGCGCGGTGGACTTATCCTATCCGCGAATGAATTACCCCACAGGGATCGGGATGACCAAGCTAACCAAGATTCGTATTGCCCTCACGCTCGGTGCGATCGTAGGAATCGCTCCTGTGACACTGATCTTCATATGGGGACTAATCTATTTGGTCATAGCCATCGTCTATACGGATAAGATTGCCTTGCCAGTGACGATAATCGCCATCTCTGTACCGAGCCTATGGGGGTGCTGGAAAT
>NZ_QKRS01000016.1:0-119675 GCF_024261405.1 Pseudomonas sp. FBF18
TGGCGCTGCCGGAAAGGTAGATGATCTAGCTACTAGTGGCTTAAGTTCAGCGTCAAACCTACCAAGTGGAACAGGTCTTGGTGGTTTCAAGGTCGGCTTAAGTGCAGATGACATCACTGCTATAAATTCACAGTTTGGCGGTTCGGTTTCATTCAGAGAAGTAGATACGGCTATTGCAAATGCTGCCAATTATGATGGTTTTTATAATAAGGCTGGCTCAATGATCAGGGATATTGCAGGCGGGCATCTGTTTGATAATGGGAACAAGCGGACTGCTGTTGAGGTGGTTGAGCAGTTGATTATAAAAAACGGCGTGGATGGTCCGCCAAGACAAATTATTTGGAATGTTGTGAATAAGGTTGCGACGGGGAAGCTAACTAATGTCCAAGACATTTCAAAAGCATTAAGAGGGCTGGATTAATGTCTTTCAATGAGCTTTCTGAAAAGTATGCGGCTCGTTTCGGTTCGCCAAGTATGAATGGCGTCGGGCTAGAGGAGTTTATTCAAATACTAGAGTTGGTGGCGATGAAAAACAAAGGTTTTTTCATCTTTAAGGTGGATGGTGAAAGAGAGCGTAATATTTATACTTTTATTTTAAATATGTCGACAAGTAACGATGTTGTAATAAGAAAAGATACAGATAGCATACGGGAAGGTATGGAGTATTTTTTCTCTGAGCTTGAGCGGCTCGGTATATATCCATAACTTGATATTTAGAAATTTTGCTTGGCCCCGATAGCAGAACTCGCACTGGTATTTTCTGTAAAAGTGATTGGAATTGCACCGGCCTCGCGCCGGTGTTGTTTTATCTGCTTACTGCAAAATCTCTCTTCCTTCGCTGCTTGCCTTGGTCGTGGCCTGAGCAATCAAGGCGTCGAGCATCTGCGCAACGAATTTCTGTTGGCTCTTGGGCAGTTGATCGATGGCTTCCAGTTGCTGTTGCCATTTCGGAGCACGCCCACGTTTACGCACAGTGGTTTCCTGCTGCTGACCAAACAGCTCTTCGAGTGTGGTCGAAAGGAGTCGGGCCAGTTCTGGCAGCGCCGCTACCTGAATCCGCCGCTTACCGGACTCATAGGCTTGAATAGTCTGCTGGGACACGCCCAGCCGTTCGACCAGTTGGGTTTGGGTGATGCCATGTTCTTTGCGCAGGCGGGCAATGCGTTCGCCCAGAGCAATGAAAAATTCACGTTCTTCGCTGGTGATGCTCATAGCTATCGTCGACGTGATCTGTAATAGGACAGCCATTAACTGCACCTGGAAGAACGCAAGCTCATCTCCGAGCAAACCAAGGCGCTGGCGCAAGAGCAGAACATCAGCGTGGCCGAAGCCGAGCGGCGCATGGCCGAGGCATTTGCCTACTACACCGACAAGGAGACCGAGTTCGCCCTGAGCTTTGCGGTGATCAACAAGGCAGGGAAGCTGGGGCAGGTTGCGAAAGCGCTTGGGGAGCGGGAGACGGCTTGGAAGGCCTCGAACCTGGTTGACAACGCTGGTGGTAAAAATGGGGCAACTGGAAAGAATCCGAATTCGACAAGTGGTATAACGGATGCGGAGGCAGGGATGCCTTATGCGCATTCGGTGGGTGGTGCAAAAGGAACTGGGGCTGTTGTAGATGACACGATCAAGGCATTACCAGCCCCAAGACAAATAGATGCATCGTGGAGCGCGAGCACTTATAACAAAGGCGATTTGATGACAGGTATTGAGCATGTATTCTATCGCCATGGACCTGATTCAGGATTTGCGAATGTTAGTAAGTTCTCGCAAGGAACATCTGTTAAAGATGTCTCTAGTTATGTTGATAACGCACTGAAATATGGGAAGGTAACTCCTAATGGCCCAGGTGGGCACGTTATTGAGTACAACGCAGGTAAGGTGATTGGAACAAACGTCTCAGGCGCTCCAACATCGACAATCAAAATAAATGTTCGGGATGGTGTGATTCAGACTGCATTCCCGTACTAGTTAGGAATGGTTATGAGCAGTGGCGGCACACTAATAGAACGATTTGTCGCCCAAGAGTTGGACGACAGCGTTCGCTCTATTTTGAAAGATGCCTTTGATGAGCGGATGTGCTCAAAGAGCGTTCTGCTCAGGGAGTTCGAGTTTAATTGCTTTGACGTTTCTTTGGACTTTGAAAAAGGCATCGTCACATTGCAAGATGTTCTTTCCGCTGGAGAGAGTAGCTTTCTTGATATACCGATACGTGATTTTATCTCTGCTTGCGGTTTGAATGTCTCTTGTTAATTGTAGAAGCCTAGGTGTGATCTGACACCGGCCTAGCGCCGGTGTTTTTGCACCCGATCTGCACCCTTTTTGCCGCCTTCTTGCATCCTTTCTGCAGTCAAGTTGCACCCCTTTTGCACCCACCCTGACGACCTACGGTCTAGCTGCTCAATACGCCCTTTTTGAGCATGATTTTTCGCTCCTTAACAGGAGCAAAATCTCAATACACAACACGCACCCCCGTCCGGGGTAAGTGTTTCCTTGTAGATCAACGGATTAGCCATTTTTCGTGCTGATTGATGGCTATACATTTGTAATACAAAACAGAGCTAACTATTTGATTTGTCTAGGATCATGTGTATAGCTTTTGTTATACATCGCGCCATAGCTTCGCTTGCTTAGCTGTTTCGCCTGTCCCGAGCCTTTTCCAACGGATCAACCAGTTGCTCTGTCATGGCCAGCAGAAAGAATCCCCAGACGATAGCGGCATAAGCCCAAAAGCTATTGAGGTACTGTAGCCAAATGAAATGATCGTGACCAAATATGCTCAACAGAGCATAGGCAAACAACAACGCTGCGATAACTGGAAATAGCAGAGAATTTTTCTTTAGATACAGCTCAAAATGTAGTTCGGCAATTAGTTTGTAAGTGAGAAGTCAACAATCAGCTGTCGCCGGTAGAGTATGAGAAACGCTATTTTCTGAGCTTGGAGAGTGTCTAGGAAACCAGGGGCGATTCAAACTGCACCTGGAAGAACGCAAGCTCATCTCCGAGCAGGCCAAGGCGCTGGCGCAAGAGCAGAACATCAACGTGGCCGAAGCCGAGCGGCGCATGGCCGAGGCATTTGCCTACTACACCGACAAGGACTGGCAGACCACGATCAGCGCTGCGGGCGTGAAGTTCGACGACAGCACCCTCGCCCACCTCGGGCAGGCGCTGGCGCCGCTGGGGGCGAACTATGCGACCACGGACAAAGGGGATGTGCCGAGCATCAGCGACCCGCACAAGGTGTATACCGCCTCGGAAACGTTGGCGTTGCTCAAGAACTACGAGATCAACCACGCAAATTTCTATGATCCGAAGGTGAATAAGGAATACCTGATCAACGACAGATTCCTTCAGAACTGGGAACAACTCGCCTATTACGACCGCAACCTCAACTACGGCAAAACCGATCTGGTGGGTGGCGGGATTGGCGTAGGGCAAGGCATTGCGGCGGCAGTGGCAGAGTCAGCCAAAAACATCTACGGCTTGGGTGAAGGGCTGGTCACGGACTTTAGTGGCACCAGTTCTCGTATCACCAACGGACTGATTCAGAAGGCCAGCAATCCGTACGAAGTCGCACAAGCCTTTGAGAGCGCCAAGCAGGACGCGAAAGTCCAGGCGTTTGTTTTGCGCCTGCAAGGCCAGGAACAGGCTGCCCTGCGGGTGGAAATGCAGTGGGACACCGAGTTCGCCCTGAGCTTTGCGGTGATCAACAAGGCAGGGAAGCTGGGGCAGGTTGCGAAAGCGCTTGGGGAGCGGGAGACGGCGTGGAAGGCGTCGAGCCTGGTGGACAACGCTGGTGGTAAAAATGGGGCACCTGGAAAGAATCCAAATTCGACAAGTGGTATAAAGGATGCGGAAGCAGGGATGCCTTATGCGCATTCGGTAGGTGGTGCAAAAGGTACTCCTGCTTGGGACAACGCTATATCTAAAGCTGACGGAGACTTCGGGTATCTCCCACCTGTCCGACAAAACTATGTTAAAGATGTTTACGACTTGCAAGGTGCTGTGGACAAAATGCGTGCCGGCGGCGCTAGCGCAGAAGAAGTCGCAAAATATGCATATGGCGCAAGAAACGAGTTGAAAGTAAAGTATAGGGAGTATACGCCTCCGGATATGCTTGACGTAATCGATGCAAGAAATTTGGAGCGATATGGTAACAAGATCGGCCCTGCATTTGATGATTTAGTTAAAAAGGGAAAAACTTTTGATCAGATAATTGAGAGCTCTACGCGAGCTGGTGGTGGAGATCTTTTTCAATGAAAAAATTTATTGATGAAAAAGTGTTTTCTCTTGGCCGCATGAGGTCTGGGAGACTGTATGCGGAGCTGACTTCTGATGTGGGCTGGGAAGGCTTCCCTAATTATGCCGAAGAATTCGTTAAGTTATTTTCTGGAAAGATTATTAGCAGAAGTGATTCTGTTGATACTAGAGTGTGGGGGGTGATTATAAAAGACCGGCTCCTGCGATTGGTTTATGAAGACTTTCCTGTGATGATTAGTTTGGAGTCGCAAAGTGAGGAGGGGGATCGACTTATCGAGGAATTAAAAGAAATTTCTATTAAGTAGAATTAGTCCTTCGGTGCAAAAGGCGCAGGTGAGGTTGCCTCTATAGGCGGAAAGGCCTGTGTTTATAACTGCGTTATTGTTTGCGTGACTCGTTACGTTGGAAACCGACGACATAGTTAAACGCAGTCAAGCTCACCTCAGACAAAAAGGTATAGTGGTTTCCGAAATCAGAGGACTTGAGAATATTTCTCGTGCTGACGCTCGGGCAGTTGAGCAAACACTGATCGATTACGATGGCCTTGGTAAAGATGGCGGCACGTTAATCAATACTAACTCTACATAGTCCATCAAAAAACCGACCAAGTATGGTTTGTTTTGCGCCTGCAAGGCCAGGCGAAAGGTGTCCCGCTGAGTGTGTTTCAAAAACAATTTGGCTCTAAATTTGGCCCTATAACGGCGCCTGACAATATTGCGCAGCAAATGGCAAGCTCCGGAAATGGCGCTCGGGGAATTGTGTTTGGTTCTTATGGGCTGGGTCAGCCAGGGCATGTTTTCAATGTGTTTAATCAGAATGGTGTTGTTAGATTCCTTGATGGGCAGACCGGGAAGCCAGCAAATCTCAGTAATTTCAAAATACTACGCAGTCTGGTGCGCTTCATGTTCTTGGAACAGCAAAGCCCTTAGAAAGTTATTTGGAGGACTACATAAAAGAGAAGGCCGTGAAATCTAGGTGATTTAACGGTGCAAAAGCAACTGGTGGCGCTGCCAGAAAGGTAGATGATCTAGCTACTAGTGGCTTAAGCTCAGCGTCAAACCTTCCAAGTGGAACAGGTCTTGGGCCACGCTTACGCACAGTGGTTTCCTGCTGCTGACCAAACAGCTCTTCGAGTTTGGTCGAAAGCAGTCGGGCCAACTCTCATCGCTGGAATAATTGTCAATGCACGGGGGTATGGATCTCTGACATTCCGCACAAGGGCGGGTGGGCCGGGTGGCTCGCTCTGGCTGTGGGACGGTGACGAAGAGTATCGACCGGACAGGGCATTCAGCTCGCAAGAGCAGAAGTACCCCACCCGAGGATTAATCAGCGCGCCCTTGCTGGTCTAGCGCATCGAAAAAAACTACAGGGCCCAGATCCATGAAGTCTGGTGAGGCTTGCCGCTGGTAGCCGGCCCTTTCAATGCATGACCGCCCGCGTAATCAAAAAGCTCAGCAACTCGCCCTCATCATCCAGTTCGATGGCCTGCACCGGCCGTGGCAGGTTGTCGAGCACGCTGCGCCAGAACGCCTGTGAGGTTTCATCCTGGTCATAGAAGCGCACCAGCCAGTCCCCTTCCCCACTCATCAGCACCTGGGTAGCCAATGCCTGGCCGATGCCCTTGCGCCGGTAGCGCTTGAGAATGAACAGGTCGGCCAGCTCCTGTGCGTCCAGCCCTGCCAGTTCGCTGCGCTCGACCAGCAGGAAGCCGGCGATGTAGCCATCGACCAGGATCAGGTTGGCGCTCCACTGCGGCTCCTGCCAGTAGCGGGCCAGGTGCTCGTCGTGGATGTAGAAACGGCCGTCCACCTCGACGTCTTCCTGCTCCCAGTCCGAGGACTCGTAGGCATAGAACTGGTAGAGGTTGCGGATCAGCTCGATGTGTTCAGGGCCGGTCGGGATCAGTTCGACGGTGAGTTCACTCATGGCTACGGCAGGGGCTCGATGAAAAAGAGCGCGCAGTCAGCCACGATTCGCGTCACAACTCAACCCATTCGCCCTGCGAGTAGACGCTGAACCGGTTCGACTCGGAAAGCCGCATGGTGTAGGACGATTGCACGTGGTGGGTCTGCCCGCCGTCGCCGAGCAGGCGTACTTCAGCACCGCAGATGAAGTTCGAATCGCGTTCCGGGCCCATCGATGCGCAAGAGACGGTGGAGACTTCTATGCGGCCCAGCACCTTGATCGGCGACGTCATCCGGCCACTGGCGTGAAGCTTGCGGGTGAAGTCAGCCATGGCGTCTTGCACCTGGCCCTGGGTCGGCATCCAGTCGGGGCAGACATAATCGTCACCGCTGCAACTCTTGTCCGAGGCCGCAGGGGCGGCGTAGGTGAAAACCGGGAAGGAGAACAGAGCGAGGGCAAGCAGTGAAGTGCGAAGCATGAAGGCGAGGCCATCCTGGGCGATCTGGGCGCGGGATGATGTCATGCACCCCTCTTCGCCAGCAAGGCTGGCTCCTACAGTCCTGTGCAGGGGTCAGCCTCCCGGCGAACAAGCGCATCGCGCTCACTCCATCAGAACTGCACCTTCACCTGTACGCCGGCCAGCAACGCGTCCTGGGTGTCCTTGCCGGAAAATGCACCCGGCTCCATCACGTACTGCACGCTCGGGCGCACCGTCAGCCAGCGGGTTACCTGGGCGGTGTAGCTCAGTTCCACCAACTGCTCGCCCATGTCCAGGTTGCTGACACTCTGCGCCTGGGCCAGGTCGCCACCGCGCTCCAGGTTGGCGATCTGGACATCGCGGCTGCGCGAGTTGAACACCGCACGGCCGTATGCCAACCCCACGTTGTCATGCTCGCGCGAAGCGAACGGTCGGCTCAGCACCGCTCCGGCCGCGTACCAGTGCGAGAACGGCGAAGTGGCCGTGTCGGTGTCGGTGGCCTGCGCGAACAGGCGTACGCTGCGCCCCCGGGTCGAATCCGAACGCCATACCATCTGATCGACCAGGACATAGGCACCGTGACGCCCCGCCGCCTTGCTGTCGGGCTGGCCGATGCGCGCAGTGTCGGAGGTGTCGTAATACCAGCCGAGCTTGTACTGCCCATCATAGGTAGCCAGGTTGTTGTAGATCAGCTCCACCGGCAGGATGGCCCCGGTGGTGCCGCTGGAGGTCAGGTCGAAGGCCTTGGACGAGGCGCTGTTGGTCTCGGGGTTCACGTTGAACCAGGCGGTCTGCACCGTCCACTCGGGGCTGATGCGGTATTTCAGCTCCATGCCCCAGTGCGCCGCGGGGTAGTTGCCCCAGCCACTGCCACCGGACATGCTCAGCGGGTGCGCGCAGAAACCTGCGTTGACGAAGTTGGTGAGGATGCCCATGCCGCCGAAGTCATTGCCCATGGCCATCCAGCCGAGCTTGACGTTCAGGTCGTCGGTGAACAGGCTGCGCGCATAGCTCAGTTCGCTCAGGCGCGTGTACAGCCCGCCGTAGATCTCCTGCACCGGCAGCCGGTTGCCCACCAGGTCTTGCGAGGCGCTGTTGCCGCGCCGGTCATTGATCGTCAGCTGGACCGTGCCTGCATCCGCCTCGCCCAGCAATGTCTCGAGGTCGAAGGTGGCGCCCAGGCGGACCTGCTGCGCATAGCGCGCACCGTGCTTGAGGCCACCGCTGACCAGGCCCATGGTTTCCGACACATATTCGCCGGTGAGCTTGACGCCGCTCGCCTCCAGGCGTGAGCGGCTGCCGCCCCAGTCGCCGCTCAGGGTCGGGCTGTCGACAAGGTTGTCGAATGCATCGGCCTGCACCGCACACGCCAGCAGGCTGGAAGAAAGGCCCACGGCAAACGCGAGGGGGCTGAACGGAAAACGCGAAAAGAGGCTCAAACGGCCCTCCCGAAAGACAATAGATCACCACCCGGTCAGCGACGAAGACGCGAACCGGGACACAAGAAATGCAGGTGGCCTATGTTACGGGATTTTATGTACTAACCGTTTAATTTGTAGACTTTGGTGCAACGCCCTGGCCGACCGGCGGCTGGCTCAGGGCAGGTACAGCTGGAACAGGCCGCCGCCCAGGGCACCGCCATTGGCGATCTCGATGCGCCCGCGCACACCGTTGCGCTCGTGCAGCGCAGCAATGCGTTCAGCGAAGTACAGGCCCAACCCGGTGCTGCCGGTGTGCAGGTTGATGCCCTGCACGTAGTCGGCCTGACGGTCGATCATGCCCTGTGGATAACCCGGGCCGTCGTCATTGATGCTCAGCACCAGTTGCTCGCCCTGCTCCGCCACCGTGACCAGCAAGGCGTGCCCGGCATAGCGGATGGCGTTGTTGATCACGTTGGAGATCACCGAACCGACCAGCTCGCGGTCGAAGAAGCCCAGCGGGTTGAAGGCATCGATCTCGTAGCGCGCAATGATCTCGCGGCTGTCGATGATCGGCTGATTGGACGCCAGCAGGCCGCCGATGAAGTCGTCCAGGTCATGGTAGTCGGGGCACATGGGCAACTGATTGACCCCGAGTTTGTACAGCCCCAGCAGCTGCACGAGCATGCCGTTGAGGTGCGCGAACTCGTGCTCCACCACCGCCTGCTCCGGGCCTTGCGCCTGGGCGGCCGGCAGGCGCGACAGCCACTGGCTGTGCGCCTGCATCAGCATCGCCAGGGAGTTCTTCATGTCGTGTACGGTGGAGGCGATCACCGTGGAAAAATCCAGCCCCTGGGAATCGTTGCTCATGAGCCCACCGCCCGGATACGCAGTTTTCGATAGCGCTCGTAGCGCGGATCGGTATTGGGAATGCCCGCCACCTTGGCCAGGCACGCGCGGCATTCCTCGAGCGCGGCGCTCGAGGGGTTTTCCCCGGCCATGCGCAGCAGCGCCTGGGCAGTGTTCAGCGCAATGCTGATGTTCTTGGGCTGCAACGCCAGCGCGCGACGGAACTGCTCCAGCGCCTCGCCGACCTTGCCGGCCTGATAGCTGCGCACGCCCTGGCGGTTGAGGTCGACGGCTTCGTTGCCGGCGCCCAGAATCGTCGGGTCGTCAGTCAGCTTGGCGATGCTCTGCATCACGCTCGCGTCGTCACCGTAGACTTCCACGCAGTTCTTGAGGATGGCCGTGCCCGCCGCCTCCTGACCCAGTTGCTGCAACTGCGCAGCCACTGCCAGGGCGGTTTCGGCCGAGAAGAACTGGTCCATGTTCTCCAGCCGCGCAACCGCCGCCTCGGTGAGCTTGGCGGCCGTCTCGGCATCGCCCGCCTGCGCCAGGCCGGTGGCCTTGATCAAGCGCGCACGTACCTGCAGGCCCTGGTCGTCGGTGTACTCCTTGGCCACATCGCCCAGCACCTGGTTCAGCTCCACCCGTGTGCGTGCATCCAGGCCGTTGCCCACGTTCTTCTGGATCAGCGCCTGGGCCAGGCCCAGGTTGCTTTCAGGGTCTTTGAAACGCGAATTCTGGCCCTGGCTCACGGCCTGGCGATAGGCCCGCGACGAGGTGTCGAAGTCGGCGTTGCCCAGGGCCAGCTTGCCCAGTTGCATCTGCCGGCGGACCGCCAGCGGCGACAGGCGTACGGCCTCTTCGAGCACCGACTGGGCACGGCGGGTTTCACCTGCGGCAGCCAGCACGTCGGCCAAGCCGTCGTACAGGCCGGGCATCATCGAAAACGCCTTGATCGCCTGTTCGTAGATTTCCTTGGCCTGGACGGCCTGGCCGCGCTTGAACAGCAGCTTGCCCAGCGCCGCGTATGCCCATGGCGTAGGGCGATTGGCCAGGATCGCCTTGAGAAAGCGCTCCAGCTCTTCATGCCGGTTGAGGGCGCCCAGGGCGTCGGCACGGTAGCGCAGGCACAGCGGCGCAAAGCGCGGGTCCTGCTTGCACAGGTTGTCGCAGGCCAGCAGCACTTCGGCCGGTCGGCCACGGTCCAGCGCCTGCAAGATAGGCTTGAGCAGGGTCTTGCGCTGTACCAGCTTGTCCAGTCGCTGGGTCAGCCCCAG
This sequence comes from Pseudomonas sp. FBF18, assembly GCF_024261405.1. Taxonomy (NCBI): domain Bacteria; kingdom Pseudomonadati; phylum Pseudomonadota; class Gammaproteobacteria; order Pseudomonadales; family Pseudomonadaceae; genus Pseudomonas; species Pseudomonas sp. FBF18. Next base: position 10,182 of record NZ_QKRS01000016.1, read on the forward strand.
GCGGTTGAAGGGCTTGGTCAGGTAGGCGTCCGGCTCGTGCTCCAGGGCACTGAGCACCACCGCCTGGCTGCTCTCGGCCGTCACCATGACAAAGATCGCCTCGTGGCTGATCAGCTTGTCGATCATCAGGTCTTCCAGCACCTGCTGGCCGTTCTTCTTGCCGTCGCCCAGGTGGAAGTCGTGCAGGATGAAGTCATAGCGCTTCTGCCCGCACATGCGAATCGCCGTCTCGCCGCTCTCGGCAGTATCGACGTCGCGGATACCCATTTCCCGCAACATCGAACGCACGGACGTGCGGAAGTCGGTGAAGTCATCGACGATCAGAAAACTTTTTTGGCTATACACCAACATCCACAAAACCTGACTTGGAAGAAAGAAGAGCGGCGCCAAGGCGCCTACAGGGACAGGCTCGGCTTCAGGACGCAAGCAGCGCGACGATCATCGCCAGCGCATGCTGCTTGGGCAAGCAACGTCAACGGCTGCAGGCCTCGGAAAGGCTATCGGCAGCACGTGCACTTTGCTTGAGGCGCCGCAAGCATGCGGCACGAAGCCAACGCGCCAAGCGTGATGGCGCGATGCCATCATACTTGGCCGACTGCCGTGCTACAACAGGCCCAGCGCCTTGGCCCGGGCGACCGCCTGGGTGCGGCGCTCGACGCCGAGCTTGCTGTTGATGTGGCTGGCGTGGGTCTTGACGGTGTGCAACGAAATGAACAGTTGCTCGCTGATCTGCTGGTTGGAGCACCCCAGCGCGATCAGCTTGAGCACCGACATCTCTCGCGCACTCAGAGCCTCGGTGCCCGCCCCGGGGGCCGGCGGGGTATCAACCACCGGCAACAGCGACAGCAGGCGCGCCTGCACCGGCCCCGCCGGCTGGGCCAGCAACTGCTCGCGTATCCACTCGGGGTGATCTTCCAGCAGCCGCTGGAAGGGTTGCAGCACGCCCCCCTGCGCGGCCTCCAGGGCCTGGGGCAGCAACACCACGGCCGCCTCTGCAGCACCGCTCGCCAGCAACAGGCCGATATGCTGACACACCGCGGTGGTGCCGAGTAGCTGGCCGCCATTGCTGCGCCCGTGCTCGGTCAGCGCCTGCAGGCGTTGTGCGGCCTGTGCGGTACGCCCCTGGGCCTGTTCCAGCAGGGCCTGCTGCAGTTCGATGTGCAAAGGCAGCAGCGGATGGAACTCCGGTGCGGCGGCGGCACGTTCGCCACCGTAGGTCTGGCCCAGGCGCAGCAGCCAGGATTCGGCCAGGTCCATGCGCCCCTGGGCCAGCCACAGCTCGCATTTGACCAGGGTGATCATGGCCAGGTAGAACACCGGCGGCACGTCCCAGATATGCATCAGGCGCTCGGCCTCGGCCAGCTCGCAGAAGGCCTCGGTAAAACGCCCCTCGCGCCCGTCCAGGGTGGCCAGCACGCAATGCCCGATCAGTACGCTGATGTCGCGACAGGCACGCGCTTCCACCAGCCCGGCGCGCAAGCGCGCACGCCCTTCCTGGGGCTGCAGCCCGGCGACCAGCAGGTAGCCTTCGTACAGCGCCAGGCGCGCACGCGCCGCGTACAGGCGCTGGGCCGACAGCCCTTGCAGGCGTTGCAGGCCGTGGCGCACCTCCTCCATCGAACGCAGGACCTCGCCACGGGCATGCAGCACCCGCGCGCGATCGTAGTGGGCCAGGGCCTCGAACAACGGGTTGCCGACCCGCCGTGCCAGCTCCAGCGCCTCGCGGTTCCAGCCACGGGCGTGCCAGAAATCGCCCTCGGCGATGGCCAGGTTGGACAACGTGGACAGGCACATCAGGCGCTGGCCGTAGCGCTTGGTGGGCAGGCTGCGCAGCGCCTGCTGGCAGTACGAGCGGGTTTTCAGACGGTCGCCGCGACCGCGGGCGATGATTCCGCTCAGGGCCAGCCATTGCGCCAGCATGGACTTCTGCGCCGTGGCCGAAGGCGCCGGCAGGAACCGGCTGAGGTGGCTGACCAGTTCCTCGGCCGCATCCAGCTGGCAGGCCAGCCCCAGCGCCCAGCTGTACAGCACGATCAGGCGCGGGGTGCTGATCAGCAGGCTGTCGGGCAGGTCCATCTTCCAGCGCAGCAGCATGCCGACGTTCTGTTCGGCCAGCAGTTGCTCTTCGGACAGGTTCTGCACCAGGTTGGCCGCCACGTCCAGGTGACCGGCGCGCAGGGCCTGCTCCACCGCCTCGTCGAGCAGGCCCTGGGCGTGGAACCAGCGGCACGCGCGCAGGTGCAGGCTGGCCAGCGGCTGGCTGGCCTGGCGGGTGCGCAGCAGGTCGGAGAACAGGTGGTGATAACGCAGCCATTGACCCTGCTCGTCCAGCGGTACCAGAAACACCTGGTGTGCCTTCAGGTAACGCAGTATCTGCGCGCTGTCGTGGCTTTCGCGCAGGGCATCGCACAGGTCGGCGCAAAAACGCTCCTGGCAGGCGGTGTCGTAGAGAAACGCCTGCACCTCAGGTGGCAGGCAGTCGATGACTTCTTCGAGCAGGTAGTCGCGGATCAGCCCCTCGCCGCCATGCAGGGCGTGGGGCAAGGCGCTGTCGACCCCCGCCTCGGAGGCGGCCAGCAGCCAGAAGCGCAGGCCGGCGACCCAGCCATCGCTGCGTTGAATCAGGTTGTCCAGGGCCTGGCCACGCAGCGTGGTGGGGTGCTGGTCGAGCACGGCCAGGGATTCCTCGGGGCTCAGGCGCAGGTCCTGTTCGGTGAGTTCGAGCAACTGCTGCGACAGGCGCAGGCGCGCCAGGTGCCAGTCGGGACGCTGGCGGCTGGTGACCAGCAGCACCAGGCCAGGCGGCAAATGATTGAGGAAGAACTGCAGGCAGCGGTCGAGCACCGGGCCCTGGGCCAGATGGTAGTCATCGAGCACCAGCAGCAGCGGGTTCTGCGGGTGCAGGTGCAGGGCCAGTTCGTCGAGCAGGCTGTCGAGCCACTCCTCGAAGGCAAAAGGCTGGTGCCGCTGGCGCATCTTGAGCAGGCCCAGGGCCTGGTTGCCCAGGTCCGGGCAGAACTGCTGCAGCCCTTCGAGCAGGCGTTCCAGAAAGCGCCCGGGGTCGCTGTCGCGCTGGCTCAGCCCCAGCCACAGGCTGCCCCACGAGGCGGGCAGGCTCTGGCAGAACTCCACGGCCAGCGAGCTCTTGCCGAAACCGGCGGGCGCCGAAACCAGCAGCAGTCGACCGCTAAGGCCGGCGTGCAGGCGCTGGCATAGCCGCGGGCGCGGCACGTGCCCCTCGGGCAGTGGTGGACGGTAGAAGCGGCCCTCCACAGCGCTGATGGCCTGGCTGGCGAACCCTTGCATACGCGACAGATCAGTCATGGCCGGCTCGTTTTAGTTGGAAGTCTTCGGCAGAACAGACCCGCCGAGACTAGCGCTTTAAACGGCACATTTGAAGATGATTGGCGCAGAGGTCGGAAAAAAGACTACAACAAAAAGCGACAAAAACTCACGAAGCGAAGCATTGCGCGCAATTCATCCCGCATTGCCCCTCACGGCCTGTTGTCGGGCCACACACAGAAACGCCCCGGGCAAGCCGGGGCGTTCTGGGGATCACACGGAGGAGGTTCTAACTCAGCGCACACCATCCTGGCGCAGCGCTGCCGGCTGGAAGTCGGCCTTGCTGGCAGTGAAGTCGAAGTTGTAGGCCTTCTGCTCTTCGTTCTTCATGCCCAGCGCCAGGTAACGGCCCGACTGCAGGTCGTAGATGGCTTCCAGGGTGTACCACGGCACCTGCTTGTTGTAGTAGTCCTGGGCATGTGCCTCGGATACCCGCCACAGCTGGCCGCGGCCGTCGTACTGGTCGATCACGGCCGCTTGCCAGGTGTCTTCGTCGATGTAGAAGTCACGCTTGGCATAGATATGCCGCTGGCCCGGCTTCAGGGTGCCCACCACATGCCACACGCGACGCAGCTCGTAACGGGTCAGGTCCTGGTTGATATGCCCCGGCTTGATGATGTCGGCATACTTGAGGCTCGTCGAATCGAGCTTGTAGCTGTTGGAGGCAATGTACATCTCCTTCTTGCCTTCCAGCTTCCAGTCGTAGCGGTCCGGCGCACCGTTGAACATGTCCAGGTTGTCGGAGGTACGCAGGCCGTCAGCGGCGGTACCCGGGCCGTCATACGACACTTGCGGGGCCTGGCGCACGCGGCGCTGGCCAGCGTTGTACATCCAGGCCTTGCGCGGCTCCTTGACCTGGTCGAGGGTCTCGTGAACCAGCAGCACGGTACCGGCCAGGCGCGGCGGGGCGGTCACTTTCTGCTTGAAGTAGAACAGCACGTTGCCAGGGTTGGCCGGATCGAAATCCTTCAGGCGATCGCGGAACATGAACTGTTCCTCGAGCTTCACCATGCTGTAGCTGCCGTTCTGCTGCGGCGTGGCCTGGTTCACCACACGCGTGACGCCACCGCCACGGTAGCGGGTGATGTGGTTCCAGATCACCTCCACACCGCTTTTCGGGATCGGGAACGGAATCGCGATCTGGAAGTTCTCCAGCCCGTTGCCGCCAGCTACCAGGTTGGTGGTGGTGGCGTTCTTCTTGATGGCGGCGAACACCGAGTCCGGCACCGTGGAGCCACGCTGGGTCGGGTACACCGGCAGCTTGAAGGTGTCCGGATAGCGCTTGAACATGGCCAACTGGCCAGGGGACAGCTTGTCCTTGTACTGGTCGACGTTCTGCGCGGTGATGGTGAACTTGGGCTTGTCGTTGCCGTACGGGTCGGACAGGAAGCCCTTGGCATCGACCGAACCGGCCGTGGTGCTCAGGGGCTGCCAGGCGGTGATCGAACCGTCGGCATTGCCGGCCTTCTCGGCGCCCATCGGGGTCAGGCTGGTGCCCAGCTTGGCGGCTTCGTCGGCGGACACCGCCGCCATCACGCCGGTGGCGAGCAGCGACAGGCTCAGCACACCGATTTTCAACAGACTCTTGGTTGCTTTCATGATCTTGGTCTTCCCGGATCAGTGCTTAGAAGTTCACGCCGAAGCTGAGGGCGATGAAGTCGCGGTCATCCACGGTGGTGTACTTGCCATCGAAGAAGTTGGTGTACGACAGGCTCGCGGTGTAGGTGTTCTGGTATTCGGCGTCCAGGCCCAGGCTGACCGCCTTGCGCCCTTCCTCGAAGTTGCCGCCCGGGCCTGGCGAGTAGCCGGACACGTCATGCGACCAGGCCACGCTCGGCTTGAGGTTGACCCCGGCGAACACATCGTTGTAGTCCCAGATCACGCGGCCACGGTAGCCCCACGAGGTGCTGGTGGTGTAGCCGTCCTTTTCGCACTTGCGGCTGCGGTTGGCGGAGGAACCACCGCCAGGCGCGGCGCCACCGATGGTGCCGGCGTTGAGGATGTCCGAGCAGGTGTTGAGGCCGAAGGTATCCGGCAGCGGGCCAGGGCCATACACCGGATCGCGGCCGTAGCGCAGCTTGTCGGCGCTTTCCAGGCCGCCCACGTGGGTCACGCCCACTTCACCTACCACGGTCATGCGGCTGGCGCCCATCACCTGGTCGAAGAAGTGCGTCAGGGTGGTCTGGAACTGGGTGATTTCCTTGCGCTTGTAGCCGTGCAGGTCGGTATCGGCCTGGCCCTTGAGCAGCGAGGCATTGCCGAACGTGCCGCCCAGCTGGGTGACCCCGGCGTACAGGATGTCGGTGGTGTTCAGCTGCACCGGTGCGTTCGGCCGGTAGCTGATTTCACCGCTCCACGCGGTGCCGGTAGGCAGGGTGGTGGAGAAGCTCAGGCCGTACAGGCGGATGTCTTCGGGATACTCGACGAAGTACTTGGAGTTGCCCGCCACGATGGCGGCGCCGGTGCGCGGGTCGACCATGCCGGCAATGGCGTAGGCCTGTGCAGAAGCCCCCGTGGCGCTGAAGATCGGCGCACGGCTGTGGTAGTTCATGGCGTAGGCGCCGAACTCGGTATTGAGCGGTTCGAACATGTAGCGCAGGGCAACACCGAACTGGCCGCTGTCACGGGCATCGCGGTCGGGGCCGCGCGCCACCTTGATGCCTTCCTCGTTCACGTCCACGCCGAAGTTGGCCAGGCCGGCGATCTGTGCCGGGGTCATGGTGCGGCTGCTGGACAATACGCGCAGGTTGTCGGTGCAACCGTCGGCGATGATGTCCGGCTGGGAGAAGAAGGTGCCGCAGTTGTCGACGACGGTCTGGTCCCATTCCAGCTGGTAGAAGGCTTCGGCCGACAGGTTGTCGGTCAGGCTCTGGGAGATGTAGAACATGTTGACCGGGATCAGGCCTTCCTTGATCTCGGCACCCGGGCGGCGGAACGCGGAAACGTCGATGGGGTTGATCGAGTTGATGCCACCACCGATGAAGGTACTTTCACCCCAGCTCACCACCTGCTTGCCGAAACGCACCGAACCCGGCAGTTCGCCAATCGAGTAGTTGTGGTAGACGAAGGCGTCGAGCAGCTCGGCACCGGACGACTTGGCGCCCTCTTTGCGGTTGGAGTCGCTGATGTCCTTGAACTGACGGTGTTCGTCCTTGAGTTCGAAGTCGTACCAGTACTTGCCACGCACGAACACGCCGGTGTCGCCGTACTTGAGCTCCAGGTCGTGGATGCCCTTGAAGATCTTCGAGAAGGTCTCGCCGCGCTTGAAGTTCAGGTGGCCGTCGTCGGAGGTCTGCGACAGCCCCTTGCCGCCGTTGTTGACGCCGATCAGGTTCTGGTTCGGCTTGGCCGTCGACCAGCTGGCCCCCACGGACAGCGACGAGTCGAACTGACCTTCGATTTCACCGATGTTGAAACTGACGCCGAATGCAGGGCCGGCGAGCGTAGAAGCGAGGCTGACGGCCAATGGCAATTTCGCCCGGCGCCAGAACAGATTTACTGATGTCATCGACGCTACTCCATGTACTTTATTTTTATGGCAGTGAGTCCTTTGAGAAACGCATCGAACGACCGACGTGAATACGCCTGCTGGTCGACCAACGTGGCAGTGCGCAGTCATTTGCGCGGGCCCCCGTCCCTAAAAATCCCCTGACCCGACTATAGCCAGCAGGTACCTGTGCTTGATCCCTCTAAAGTGTGATTTGCACGTTGGTACTACACCCAAAGAGCTGATTCGCTCGCCAACTGCGCGGGCAGCGGCAAGGATGGCCTATTTTTTCGCTTTGACAAGGCGCGCAGGTGTCTGGCGCGAGGGTCGCACCCGCCAGGGCGCGACCGGCCTGCCTTCAGAGGGTGGACAGAAATGCGCTGTTGCTGGCCTGCCAGTGGCTGATGTCGACGCGGATGCGCTTCTTGTCCAGCTTGCCCACGCTGGTCTTGGGAATTTCGGTAACAAGGGCGATCTGGCTGGGGATTGCCCACTTGTTGATCATGCCCAGCTCCACGTAGGGCTTGAGGTGCTCCTTGAGCTCGCGGGCGTCGATGCTGGTGCCGTCACGCACCACCAGCAGGGCAAACGGACGCTCGCCCCACTGCGGATCGGGTACACCCACCACCGCCACTTCGCGCACCGAGGGGTGGCGGCTGACGAGGTCTTCGAGGGCCAGCGACGACACCCACTCCCCGCCGGTCTTGATCACGTCCTTGATGCGATCGCGGATATCGACCACGCCCATGCTGTCGATGGTCGCCACATCCCCGGTGTGCAGCCAGCCGCCCTGCCACAGCTCGGCGCCTTTCTCCGGTTCGCGGAAATACCCCATGCTCAGCCACGGCGCGCGCAGCACCAGTTCGCCCTGGGACTCGCCGTCAGCCGGCAGGAAGCCGCCTTCGGCATCCATCACCGCGGCCTCCACCAGCGGCACCGGCACGCCGGCCTTGATGCGGTAGCTGATGCATTCGTCGTCGCTGCCGGCCAGCAGCTCTTCGTTGAGGTGGGCACAGGCCACCAGCGGGCAGGTTTCCGACATGCCATAGGCCGCCGTGAGCTGGATGCCCTGGGCCTTGGCCGACTCATACAGGGCGCGGTTGAGCGAGCTGCCGCCGATGATGATCTTCCAGCCGCCGAAATCCTGGCCCTGCGCGCCCTTGGCGTTGAGCAGCATCTGCAGGATGGTCGGTACGCAGTGCGAGAAGGTGACCTTTTCGTCCCGCCACAGCTGACACAGCATCTCCGGCTCGTAGCGCCCCGGGTAGACCTGCTTGAGCCCGAGCATGGTGGCCACGTAGGGGATACCCCAGGCGTGCACGTGGAACATCGGGGTGATGGGCATGTACACATCATCGGTGCCCAGCAGGCGGATGCTGTCGATGCTGCCGGTCACGGTAGCCACGCCCAGGGTGTGCAGCACCAGCTGGCGATGGGTGAAATACACGCCCTTGGGGTTGCCGGTGGTACCGGTGGTGTAGAAGGTGGTGGCCACCGAGTTCTCGTCGAAGTCGGGGAAGTCGTAGGTGGTGGCCGCGCCCGCCAGCAGGTGCTCGTACTCGCCCACCAGGTTCGGCAGTTCGGCATGCTTGTCGGGGCCGTCGGTGAGCAGCAGGGTCTTCTCGACCGTGGTCAGTTGCGGCGCGATGGACTGATACAGCCCGATGAAATCGCTGTTGACCAGCACGAAGCGGTCTTCGGCGTGGTTCATGGTGTAGAGGATCTGCTCGGGCGACAGGCGCACGTTGATGGTGTGGGCCACCGCGCCGATCATCGGGATGGCGAACATGCACTCCAGGTAGCGATGGCTGTCCCAGTCCATCACCGCCACGGTGTCGCCGGCCTTGACCCCGGCTGCGGTGAGCACGTTGGCCAGGCGCGCGATGCGCTCGCTCAGGGTCAGGTAGTTGTAGCGCAGCTGATCGCGGTACACGATCTCGCGGGTTTTCTCGTAGCGGCTGCCCGACATCAGCAGGCGCTTGATCAGCAGCGGGTATTCGTAAGCGCCCGCAGCGGGGGCGATAATCCTGGTTTGCAGCATGGGAGTCCCTTTTTCGAGTACGCAGGCATGGCAATACGGCGCTTACTCTAGAACGGGACGGGGGCGCTCAAATCAGCCAAAGGAATGATTTGCGCGCCCTCAGGGATGACAGGCCAATGGCCATCAACCGCCTCAGTGCATCTCGGTGAAGGCGATCTTGATACCCAGCGCCACCAGCACCGCGCCCATGCCGCGATCGAACCAGTGGCCCATGCGCGCAAAGCCGGAGCGCACGCGGGCGTGGCTGAACAGCAGGGCCACCAGGCAGAACCACAGGCCGGTGGCCAGCGCCAGGTAGGCCCCGTAGCCGGCCTGTATCAAGAGCGGCGTGTGCGGGTTGATCACCACCGTGAACAGCGACAGGAAGAACAGCGTGGCCTTGGGGTTCAGGCCGTTGGTCATGAACCCTGCCACAAAGGCGGCACGCGGGGTGCGCGCCACGGTCGAGACCTGCACGCTCTCGCTGCCGGCAGGCGCCGGGCGGGCACGCAGGGCCTTGATGCCGATGTACACCAGGTAGGCCGCAGCCAGCCACTTGAGCACGTTGAACAGCATGATCGACTGCGACACGATCAGGCCGATGCCCAGCAGCGAATAGCCCACATGCAGGAAGATCGCCGTGCCCACGCCGAAGGCGGTCCAGGTACCGGCGCGCCGACCGTGGGTAACACTTTCGCGCACCACCACCGCAAAGTCCGGGCCGGGGCTGGCCACGGCCAGCAGGTGGATCAGCGCAACGGTGAGAAATTCTGCCCAGTACATGGGGTGACGCTCCTGGCAAACGATCGGGTGGCGTACCTTACCCACTGCCTGGCAGTTCTGAAAGATACAGTTACAAGTGAATCGGCACAGTCACCTCCCGTGCAGCCGGATGCCTGGCTTTACGCCCACGGCGATGCAGGCTCTAATGCCCCACTACCTGCTCAAACCACACCCCAGGAGCCTGCCCCATGACCTTGCGCCGCGCTGTATTCCTCGACCACAGCTCCCTGGACCTGGGCGACCTCGACCTGAGCCGCCTGCGCGGCTGCTTCGATGAACTGCAGTTGCACCCGGCCACTGCCCCCCACGAAGTGGCCGAGCGCCTGCAGGGCGCGAGCGTGGCGATCACCAACAAGGTGCACCTGGACGCCGCCGCCCTCGCGGCCTGCCCCGACCTAAGGCTGATCCTGGTGTCGGCCACCGGCACCAACAACGTCGACCTGCAGGCCGCGCGCGCCCAGGGCATCGTGGTCAGCAACTGCCAGGGCTACGGCACGCCCTCGGTGGCGCAGCACACCCTGGCCCTGCTGCTGGCGCTGGCCACTCGCCTGCCCGATTACCAGCAGGCGGTGGCCGACGGCAAATGGGCCCAGGCCAGGCAGTTCTGCCTGCTCGACTTTCCCATCGTCGAACTGGAGGGCAAGACCCTCGGCCTGCTCGGCCACGGCGAACTTGGCGGTGCGGTGGCGCGCCTGGCCGAAGCTTTCGGCATGCGCGTGCTGTCCGGCCAGTTGCCCGGCCGCCCGGCCCGCGATGATCGCCTGAGCCTGGCCGAGCTGCTGCCGCAGGTGGATGCGCTGACCCTGCACTGCCCGCTCAACGACAGCACCCGCAACATGATCGGCGCCGCCGAGCTAGCCCTGCTCAAGCCCGGCGCGTTCGTGGTCAACACCGCCCGTGGCGGGCTGATCGACGAGCAGGCGCTGGCCGACGCACTGCGCAGCGGGCACCTGGGTGGCGCCGCCACCGACGTGCTCAGCGTGGAGCCTCCGGTCAATGGCAACCCCCTGCTGGCAGGCGATATCCCGCGCCTTGTGGTCACCCCGCACAGTGCCTGGGGCGCGGTCGAGGCGCGCCAGCGCATCGTCGGCCAACTGGCCGAGAACGCCGAAGCCTTCCTGCAGGGCAACCCGCGCCGAGTGGTCAGCTGAGTTCTGCTAGAATTCGCGACTTTTTGCAGAGGGGCGCCGACCATGGACCCGCGTAGTGAAGTGTTGCTCCGTCAGGCCGAGCTGTTCAAAGGCCCCGTCTTGCTGGCCGGCCTGCCCGCCGACGACCTGCTGGGCAGCCTGCCTGATGCCCGCGCCTGGAGCTGGCACGCCGGCGACCAGGCCGCGCTCGAGGCGCGTTTTGCCGGGCGCAGTCACTATGGCGTGGAGGTGCCGCCGGTGGCTTTCGACGGCGCCGTGCTGTTTCTGCCCAAGTCCCGCGATCTGGCCAACTACCTGCTCAATGCCCTGGCCTCGCGCCTGGGTGGGCGCCAGCTGTACCTGGTGGGTGAAAAGCGCGGGGGTATCGAGGGTGCGGCCAAGCAGCTGCACGCCTTCGGCAAGCCGCGCAAGCTCGACAGTGCACGCCATTGCCAGCTGTGGCAGGTCACGGTGGACACCCCGCCAGAGGCGCAGCCGCTGGAAAGCCTGGCGCAACGATTCGAACTGCCACTGGCCGAAGGCCCGCTGCAGATCGTGAGCCTGCCCGGGGTCTTCAGCCATGGCCGGCTGGACCGCGGCAGCGCGCTGCTGCTGGACAACCTCGAGCAACTGCCCGTGGGCCATGTGCTGGACTTTGGCTGCGGTGCGGGCGTGCTCGGCGCGGCGATCAAGCGCCGCTACCCACAAAGCCGGGTAACGCTGCTGGACGTGGATGCCTTCGCCGTGGCCAGCAGCCGCCTGACCCTGGCCGCCAATGGCCTGGAGGGGGAGGTCATCGCCGGTGACGGCATCGATGCCGCGCCCCGCGAGCTGAACGTGATCCTGAGCAATCCGCCGTTTCACACCGGGGTTCACACCAATTACCACGCCTCGGAAACATTGCTGAAAAAATCGGCCGATCATCTGAAAAAAGGCGGCGAACTTCGGCTTGTGGCCAACAGCTTCCTGCGGTACCAACCGCTCATCGAAGGCGCCTTGGGCAACTGCCTGATTCGCGACGAGGGACAAGGCTTTCGGATCTACCAGGCCACACGAACTTAAAAACTTCGCTTGCCCAAACGGTTTTGCCTAGGCAGAATCCGCTCCGTCCTAGGGGAGTAGTCTCCCGCGAGCACCCAGCTCGCCCGGTACGCGTCAACATACTTGGTCCTCAGACCATGGCGCGTACGACCCACGGTCCGCACAGACGGATCCAGGGTTTGACAAGACCTATGACACGCACACCTTACCCGGGGCGGGAAGGCTGTACGTGTCATAGCCGTGTCGACCCGCCCCCGTAGGAATCCTGATGCTGGAATCGTTGCTGGTCCCCACCGCCATCGTTGCGCTCGCCGAAATCGGCGACAAGACGCAACTGCTCGCGCTCATCCTCGCTGCACGCTTTCGCAAACCCTGGCCGATCATCGCCGGTATCGTTGCCGCGACCCTGGCCAACCATGCGGCGGCCGGTGCAGTGGGTGCGTGGTTCGGCAGTTTCTTCTCGGAGGCCACGTTGCACTGGATCCTGGCCGCAAGCTTTGCCGCCACGGCCCTGTGGACCCTGGTGCCGGACAAGATGGATGACGATGAAGCCAGTACGGCGCGGCGCTTCGGCCCGTTCCTGACCACGCTGATCGCGTTCTTCATTGCCGAGATCGGCGACAAGACGCAGGTGGCCACGGTGATGCTGGCGGCGCAGTACCCGCACCTGATCATGGTGATCATCGGCACCACCCTGGGCATGCTGATTGCCAACGTACCGGTGGTGCTGGCGGGCAATTTTGCCGCCGAGAAGCTGCCGTTGACCCTGATCCGTCGCCTGGCGGCCACGGCATTCGTGGTGCTGGCGCTGGTGGCGGTGTATTCGGCGATGAAGGTCAGCGGGTGGGTGGGCTGATACCGGCTAGTGTGTGAAGCATTCGCCGGCAAGGCCGGCTCCTACAGGTTCAGGTAGGAGCCGACAGTGCCGGCGAAGGTCACGGCGCTATTTTCTGGCTTGCTCGTACAACGGCATCACCTTGGGAATCGCCGCCTGCAACGACGCGATACGGCTGCTCGAAGCCGGGTGAGTGCTCATGAACTCAGGCTGCGAACCACCCGACGCTTCGGTCATCTTGTTCCACAGGCTGATCGCCGCATTCGGGTTGTAGCCCGCACGCGCCGCCAGCTCCAGGCCGATCAGGTCGGCTTCGTTCTCGTTGCTGCGGCTGTTGGGCAAGGTCATGCTGTACTGCACCACGGTGTCGGCCAGCGCCAGGCTGTCCTGGCCCAGGCCGAACAGGGCACCTGCGCCCTGGCGCGCCATCTCCACACCATAGGCCTTGGACATCGCCTCGCGACCATGCTCGCGCAGGGCGTGGGCGATCTCGTGGCCCATCACCGCCGCGATCTCGTCGTCGGTCAGCTTGAGCTTGTCGATCAGGCCGGTATAGAAAATGATCTTGCCTCCCGGGCCGCAGTTGGCATTGAGCTCGTCGCTCTTGATCAGGTTGACTTCCCATTTCCACTGCGCCGCATCGGGGCGGAACTTCGGCGCCTGCACGATCAGCCGATCGGCAATGGCCTGCACCCGCTTGGCGGTGGCACTGGTCTTGTCGAGCATACCCTTGGTGGATGCCTCGCCCAGGGTCTGCTGGTACGACTGCGCGTACATCTGGTTGACCTCATCGGTCGACAGCATGCTGAACATGTACTGCTTGCGCTCCACGCCTACCGCTCCACCACTGGTGGTGTTCACGGCCTGGCAACCGGCCAGCAGCACACTGGCGCTCAGGGCACCGATAACAACTGATCTACGCATGAAAACACTCCCTTCGAACATGCGGCGTATCCTAGGCCGCGCATCATAAACGCGCTACAGCCGTTCGCGAAGAATTGCATCGCCACACTCATGCTTTGCCCCCGGCACGCCGATAACGCCCAGACAGGCGACCCTCTTTGCGCTCGGAGCTCCCATGAAGTTCAAGTCGATCCAGTTTTCCGTGGCCGCGCTGGCCGGTGCCATCGTGCTGAGCATCGTTGCAGCACTGGTGCTATACGCAGTGTATTCCGGTGCCCGCACCCAGACGCTGGTGCACAACCGCACCCAGCAACAGTTCGAGGCAGTGATCGAGCAACGCCTGACGGCCCTGGCCCAGACCCAGGTCAGCCAGATCCAGCGCAGCCTCGAGGCGCCGCTGCTGATCGCCCGCGGCCTGGCCACCACCAATGCTCTGATCGGCATGCAGGATGCTGCCGGCAACCCGCAGCTCAAGCTCGAACGCGAACAGATGATCGCCCTGCTCAGGCAGACCGCCCTGGACAACCCGCTGTTGCTGGGCGTTTACGTGGGCTGGGAGCCCAATGCGCTGGACCACGACGATGCCCGCTATGCAGGCAGCACGCTGGCGGGCGTCAACCCGCAGAGCGGGCGCTTTCTGCCGTGGTGGTACCGTAACGACGACGGTAGCCTGACCCTCGACAAACTCCAGGATGTGGACGACCGTACCCTGCTGCCCACGGGCGTGCGCACCAGCGAGTACTACCTGTGTTCCAAGGAGACCGGCAAGGCCTGCGCCATCGACCCGGCCCCGTACCAGGTGGGCAACAAGACCGTGATGCTGGCCTCGTTCGTCGAGCCGATCATGGTCAACGGCCAGTTCCAGGGCATCGCCGCCGCCGACCTGTCGCTGAACTTCATCCAGGATATGCTCAAGGCCGCCGACGCCCAGCTGTATGACGGTGCGGGCGAGATGGCGCTGCTGTCCAACAACGGACGCGTGGTGGCCTATACCAAGGATGCGAGCACGTTCGGCAAAAAAGCCAGCGATGTGCTGCAACCCAATGAAGTGGCGGTGCTCGGCAACCTGTCGGGCAAGGCGCTGCACTACGAAATCGACCATGCCAGCGGACAGATCGAGCTGTTCGTGCCATTTGCCGTGGGCAACACCGCCTCGCGCTGGACCTTGCTGCTGCAACTGCCGGTCAGCGCGGTGATGGCCGACCTCGACGCGCTGCAGCGCGAAATGAGCGCCCAGCGCAGCACCGACCTCACCGGCATGATCGTGGTCGGCCTGGGCATCGCCGGGCTTGGCCTGCTGGTGATCTGGCTGCTGGCCCACGGCATCGCCCGGCCGCTGCGCCAGATGGTCGGCATGCTGGACGACATCGCCCAGGGCGAAGGTGACCTGACCCGGCGCCTGAGCAGTGATCGCGCCGACGAACTGGGCGCCATCGCCCGTGGCTTCAATACATTCCTGAGCAAGCTGCAGGCAATGATCAGCCAGGTGGTGGTGTCGGTGCAGAAGGTCAGCGACTCGTCCGAGCACACCGCCGACATCGCCATTCGCACCAACCAGGGCGTGCACAAGCAGATGGCCGAGATCGACCTGGTGGCCACTGCGGTGCATGAAATGACCGCGACCGCCCAGGACGTGGCGCGCAATGCCACCCATGCGGCGCAAGCGGCCAGCAATGCCGACCAGGCCGCCAACCAGGGCCTGGAGATCGTGCGCAACACCTCCACCTCGATCAGCGCCCTGGCCGAGGAGATAGGCCGTGCGGTGGGTGTGGTACAGGCCCTGGCGCGCGACAGCGAGAACATCAACGCGATCCTGGTGGCGATTCGTGCAATTGCCGAACAGACCAACCTGCTGGCGCTCAACGCGGCCATCGAGGCGGCGCGAGCCGGTGAACAGGGACGCGGGTTTGCCGTGGTGGCCGATGAAGTGCGCAACCTGGCGCAGAAGACCCAGCAGGCTACCGAAGAGATCCAGCAGATGATCCAGCAGCTGCAGCAGGGCACGCGGGATGTGGTGCAGGTAATGGAGGACAGTCAGGGCAAGACCGAAGTCAGCGTGCAACAGGCGGCGCAGGCGGCCCAGGCGCTGGAGAGCATCACCCGGGCGGTGTCGGTGATCAACGACATGAACACCCAGATCGCCAGCGCGGCGGAGGAGCAGAGCGCAGTGGCCGAGGACATCAACCGCAATGTGATCAATATCGGCCAGGTGGCCAATGAAGTGGCTGGCGGGGCGGATGAGTCAAGCACGGCGAGCGCGGAGCTGACCAAGCTGGCGGAGCAGCAGCGCCGGTTGATCAATCAGTTTCGCGTCTGAGCCAGAAGCTTCGCCGGCAAGGCCGGCTCCTACAGGGGCATGCAGTGCCTGTAGGAGCCGGCCTTGCCGGCGAAGGGCTCACCACTTACGCCGGGGTCAGGCACTCCGGCGCATTCAACTTCGGATCATTCACCAGGTTCGCCAGCACCCGCTCGCGCAAGGCGGCCTGCGGGCCAGCGAGCAATTCCTGCAACTTCACCAGCGGCGTCTGCGGGTCCAGCCACGCGGCCTGCCCTGCCGCATCCAGAATCAGCGGCCGGCGCTGGTTGACTGCGGCCTGGGTCACCACCGCCGTGCTCAGCCACACCTGGTCCTGCACCGGGTACGCCTCCCACACGCCGGCAAAGAACAGCGAAGACCCCTCGCCCGGCGTCAGCCAGTAAGGCCGCTTGCGCGCGGTGCCGCGCCACTCGTAGAAGCCGTTGGCCGGCAACAGGCAACGGCGCAGGCGAAACGCTTCGCGAAACATCGGTTGCTCGGCCAGGGTCTCGGCGCGCGCCTGGGCCGGGGTGCGCGACAGGTCGGTCAGCCACGCCGGGGTCAGCCCCCAGCGCGCCCGCGCCAGCTCCAGCTGGCCTTCGCACTGACGCTGGATCAGCACCGAGGCGCCGGGCGAGATGTTCCATTGCGCCTGCTGGTCAGGCGGGAACCCGGGCAGCGCGGCAAACGCCGAAGACCAGCGAAACAGGGCGTAACGTCCACACATGAGCAAAACCTAGCAAATCAGTATTCCCGGAAGACTCTCCGGCTCGTCGCCAGGAAGCGGCTGGGCGCCATTGTACGCGGCGATCAGCTGGCGTGCGTATTCGGCCTGCGCATCGGGCACCGCCAGGCCCAGCAGCCCCTGCATCGGCAGCTCGCCCACGGCGCCCATCAGGTCGCGCCCACTCAGGTGCGCCTTGATCCCTTCGCTGCGCAGCATGCCGATCAGAAGCTCGGCCTCCAGCAGACTTTCCGGCTCGTAGATACGCTGCATCACTCGTCCTCGCGCTTGACGTCCAGCATCCACTCCTCGCCATGCACCTGCAGCACGAACACGATCGGCCGGCAACAGACCTGGCAGTCCTCGATATAGCTCTGGTCGCCACCGGACAGGTCAACGGTGGTTTCCACTTGCTCACCGCAGTAAGGACAATCATAGAAAGCAGATTCCACCATCGCAGTCTCCCAGGTGACTTGTGCGTATAATTGCCGGTCTATTTACAGGCCTTGCCGGTGTCTGAGCCGTTTTTCAGTCCGCAGCCCTACTATTACCCTAGCCGTTTCCAACAAGAGAGCATGATGGGCGAATTCGATGCCATCCGACCGTACAACGACGCCGAGGTGCCCGCCGTGCTGGCGCGCCTGCTCAGCGACCCGGCATTTCTGGATATCCTCACCCACTTTCGCTTCCCGCGCATGGCCGGGGCCTTCGGCTGGCTGCTCAAGCCGCTGATCGCTCGGCGCCTGCGCAAGGAATTTGCCGGGGTCAGTTGCGTATCGACCCTGCAGGACAAGGTCGAATACTACGTCGACCACACCATCGACCGCGCCACCGACGGGGTGACCTACACCGGTGTCGAGCAGTTCAAGTCCGGCAGTGCCTACCTGTTCCTGGCCAACCACCGCGACATCGTGATGGACCCGGCCTTCGTCAACTATGCGGTGTACCACGCCGGCCTGCCGACCCCGCGCATCGCGATCGGCGACAACCTGCTGCAAAAGCCGTTCGTCAGCGACATGATGCGCCTGAACAAGAGCTTCATCGTGCACCGCTCGATCACCGGGCGGCGCGAAAAGCTGGCGGCCTATCAGCTGCTGTCGGCCTACATCAACCACTCGATCCGCAACGACTGCGCCTCGATCTGGATCGCCCAGGCCGAGGGCCGCGCCAAGGATGGTGACGACCGCACCGATTCGGCGATCCTCAAGATGTTCCACATGAGCCGCAAGGACGAACCGTTCGGCGCAGTGATCCAGTCGCTGAACCTGAGCCCGGTGTCGATCAGCTACGAGTACGACCCGTGCGACCAGGCCAAGGCCCGCGAGCTGTACATCCGCGCCACCACCGGCACCTACAGCAAGGCGCCTGGCGAGGATGACGTGAGCATCGCCCAGGGCATCACCGGCTACAAAGGCCGCGTGCACATCAACTTCGCCCCGCCGGTGAGCGAGTACTTCGAAGACACCAAGCAGCTGGCGGCGGAAATCGATCGGCAGATACTGGGTGGCTACCGGTTGTTCCCGGTGCATTACCTGGCGTATGCACAGTGGGCCGATGCCGACCCGCAGTTGCAGGTGCCCAGGGCCGCCGAGGTGTTCCCGGCCGATGAGCTGGCCCGAGCCCAGGCCGAGTGGCAGCGGCGCCTGGATGCCTGCCCGGTGGAACACCAGCCGTACCTGGTGCTGCAGTATGCGATGCCGGTGCGCAACCAGTACCGCGTCAAGGCGGGGTTGGCGCTCTAGACCGCGTCGCCCGTATCGCGGGTCAAGCCCGCTCCCACAGGGATATCACTGGCTTTGAGTACAGTGCAGAACATGTGGGAGCGGGCTTGACCCGCGATGGCTTCACCTCAGATCCAGGTACTGAACCACGACAGCAGCAGCGCCATCGCCAGGCACGAAAACCCCAGGATGTAGTAGAACCGGTTCACCCGCAGGTTCATCCCCTCCACCATCACCTCATCACGCGCCAGCCCCGCCAGCGCCTGCGCGCCACGACGCCGCGCCGCTTGCAACAGCAACCCGCCAGGGCAGGTAATCAACAAGGCCAGCACATTGATCAGCTTGGCCGGGTGGGCCGCCAGCAGCCCCCACATCACTTGCAACGACATCGCACAACCTCGATAAAAAACCAGACCTCGACACGCCGCGCATTCTACCCAAGCGCCAGCGGCTCTCTCGTACTTTGCGACCGATGACAATTAAATCCGGCCGTCACACGTTCGTCATCCCGACAAGCCACTCTATTGCCCTTCAACACTCAGGGAGCTTGTCATGCTGCACGCCGAAAACCAGGACCGCCTCTATCTGATCGCCCCCAGCGATGAACAACAGGCCTTGATCGACGGCCTGGCGTTCAACGTCCAGGACCGCCAGTGGCTGGTGTACTGCGCACTTGGCGGGCATGCCCACCATGACCTGCCGGAGGTCGACCAGGGCACCGGCATCAGCCTGCTGGACTTCTACGTCGAAGCCGCCTGAGCAGGTCACGCCCACTAAAAAGCCCGATGCCTGCAACGAGGCATCGGGCTTTTTCGTTTGCCGTCAGCGGGTTTACTCGCCCAGTACCTGACCGACCGTCGGGTCCTTGAACAGGCGGGTCAGGGCGTCGCTGAGCACGTCACCCACCAGCTTGGTGTTGGTTTCCTGGTTGGGCGCCATGCCGAAGCGCTGGTCCAGCGAGGCGCCGTAGCGACCGCTGTAGCGGCGGTTGGCATTGGACACGTCGGCACGGAAGGTGGCGCCGATGGTGGCCTCGGTCACGTACAGGCCTTCCTTGGGCGACTGGTACTTCAGCTCGGCCAGGGTCACGGTCAGCTGCGGGGCGTTGTAGGCGTTCGCCGTGGGCGTGAAGCCCAGTAGGCGCACCGCTGCCTCGGCCTGGGCCTGCAGCTTGGGCACGATGTCATTGCCGTTCACGGTGATGGCGCTGGTTTCCGGGTACAGCCCGCCGCGGGTACCCAGGGTTTGCGAAGGACGACCATCGACCACCTTGACCACCACCGGCTGGCCACGACCCACGGGCGCGAGCTGGGCAGTGAGTTTGGGTTGCGGGCTGAGTTGTTGCGGGCTGTGGGCACAACCGACCAGGGTCAGGCTGGTGACAGCGATCAAACCGAACAACAAACGTTGCAACATGCTCATCTCTCCAGGAATAGCAGCAAAGGTCGCCAGTATAACCACCCGGGACCACCCCAGCCATCGGGGCCAGCCACTGTCACAATCGTTTCATCATCGACCGCGTAGACTGCCCACCTGCGCCGGTGAGCGCTCTGTTCAGCCGCCTGCCCCCTGCAGGCCAGCCCGCCACGGCGTGGCCGGCGAAGCAAAGCGCAACAAAAGTCGTTAATAAAGATCGTTTCTGCCCGCGACCTCGTTATAATCTCCCCCCGATTATAAGGACGTCTCCTGATCGGGCCTCGCAGCACCGCCAATGCCATTGCATCGGCATCCCCGAATCGCCCACAGAGAGCCGCCCACACAGGTCTTGCCAAGCTGGTGTGCCCGCGTTCCTTCGGCGCTCTGCTCTGCCTGAACCTGCCGGGTTTGCCATCGTGCACACCCTTTTTGAGGTTCACGACTCCAAAAGAGCGTGAAAAAACGGTTTTCACAACTTCACGAGAGTGTGGCGAGCAATGAACAGTCTGGCATGTGTAAAAGCAGCAACTGCGTCCCTGAAAGCCCCAAACAGCTGGCAACAGCACTCATCTGCGATGGGTGACTAAGGCCGGTCCATAGCGCACGATGGACACCTTGACCATAAGTCGAATTGCCGCACGGGCGGTAAAATGCGTTCATAGGCAACGCAAAGCCCGGTTGGTGGTGTCCGCGGAAGTTGAAAAACCTGCGAAGTAGCGGACATGGAAATCCCGGCCAAGCCTGGGAGCCATGCTGTCAATTTGGTGCTGAAGATTTTTGGAGACGCGTTAATGGCGCAGAACGAAGCAGTCGATGTAGTACTGGTAGGGGCCGGCATCATGAGTGCCACCCTGGCCGTACTGCTCAAGGAACTCGACCCGGCGATGAAGCTGGAAGTCGTCGAGTTGATGGATTCGGGTGCCGCGGAAAGTTCCAACCCGTGGAACAACGCCGGGACCGGCCATGCCGGGCTGTGTGAGCTGAACTACACGCCGCAGGCCGCCGACGGCAGCATCGACATCAAGAAAGCGGTGCACATCAATACCCAGTTCGAGGTATCCCGGCAGTTCTGGGCCTACCTGAGCAAAAAGGGCGCCTTCAAGAACCCGCGTGCCTTCATCAACCCGATCCCGCACCTGAGCTACGTCGAAGGTGACAAGGGCGTCGCGTTCCTGAAAAAGCGGTTTGAATCGCTCAAGCCTCACCACGCCTTCGCCGAGATGGAATACACCGAAGACAAGGCGCTGATGAACGAGTGGATGCCGCTGATGATGCCGGGCCGCCCCGCCGACCAGCACATCGCCGCCACCCGCGTGATGAAAGGCACCGACGTCAACTTCGGCGCCCTGACCAACAAGCTGCTCAAGCACCTGGCCGACACCCCCGAGTCGCAGGTCAAGTACAGCAAGAAGGTCACCGGCCTGCGCCGTAACGGCAGCGGCTGGACCGTCACCATCAAGGACGTCAACAGCGGCAGCAGCCGCGACGTCGATGCCCGCTTCGTGTTCCTCGGCGCCGGTGGCGCGGCCCTGCCGCTGCTGCAGCTGTCGGGCATCGAGGAGAGCAAGGGCTTCGGCGGTTTCCCGGTCAGCGGCCAGTGGCTGCGCTGCGACAACCCCGAGGTGGTCAAGCGCCACCAGGCCAAGGTCTACAGCCAGGCCGCCGTGGGTTCGCCGCCGATGTCGGTACCGCACCTGGATACCCGCGTCGTCGACGGCAAGACCTCGCTGCTGTTCGGCCCGTACGCCGGCTTCACCACCAAGTTCCTCAAGCACGGCTCGTTCCTCGACCTGCCGCTGTCGGTGCGCCTGGGCAATATCGGGCCGATGCTGGCCGTGGCCCGCGACAACTTCGACCTGACCAAGTACCTGGTCAGCGAGGTGATGCAGTCGATGGAACAGCGCCTGGAATCGCTGCGTCGCTTCTACCCTGAAGCCAAGGCCGAAGACTGGCGCCTGGAAGTGGCCGGGCAACGGGTGCAGATCATCAAGAAAGACCCGAAAAAAGGCGGCATCCTGCAGTTCGGTACCGAACTGGTGGCGGCCAAGGACGGCTCGCTGGCCGCCCTGCTGGGCGCCTCGCCGGGTGCTTCGGTCACCGTGTCGATCATGCTGGAACTGATCGAACGCTGCTTCCCCGAGCAGGCCAAGGGCGCCTGGGCGGCCAAGCTCAACGAGATCTTCCCGGCACGGGAGAAGGTCCTGGCGACCGACGCTGCGCTGTACCACAAGATCAGCGCGCAGAACGACGAGGCCCTGGGCCTGGTCGAGAACCAGCCGACGCAAAGCTACGCGTAAGCGTGATGCATGAAAAAACGCCCCTCGGGGCGTTTTTTCATGGCTGCGATGTACTCACTTGCGGGCGCTGTCGATGATCTCGATGTACTCGGGCGCATTGCGCTGGTCGCCGATCACCTGGGCGAAGGTGTTGCCGTGCTCGTCCTTGCCGTCCACATCGTATCCGGCCTCGACGAAGAAGCCGACGAAACGTTCGAAGTCATCGATGCGCAGGCCGCGATAGGCCTTGATCAGTTTGTGGTGCGAGGGCGAGCTGGCATCGGCCGGTTCGAACTGGAGAAACGACTTGATGTAGTCGTCGCTGATCTCATCACCAATCACTTGCTTCTTGTCTTTACGCATTGCCGACTCCAACTGAACCATCACGGACATTTTTCACGGGCCGGCAGTTTACCCCCCGGCAGCGCTGTGGCTCAACGCGCGCGTAGGGTGCCGGTGTGCACATCGGCCCAGATATGACCGTTGGCATAGCTGAGGAACTGCACGTACAGGGTGTCGTTGCGCAGCAGGTCGAGAATCACCCGGTACTGGCTGGCGGGATAGTTGAGGGTCAGGGTGCGGCTCTTGGCGTCGAACGCCGGTTTGCGCAGGCTCTTGCCTTCGCCGTCGAAGCTGATCAGCACCTCGCTGATGGTGGCGCCCTTGTTCAGGGGCTTGCCCTTGAGGCGCATCAGCACCGGTGCCGTGACCGGTATCGGTTGCTGGTTGGACTGTCGCTGGTTGCCGACCACCACCGAATACTGGGTCACCTGCAGCAGTTGCTGGGCTTCGGGGGTTTCCTGGCGCAGGGTAAGGTCGTCGGGCGGCAGGAACTGGCTGTGCAGCGGCGCGGCGGCCAGGGGCAGGCTGGTCAGCAGCAGGAGGGCGAGGATGGCGCGCATGGCAGGCTCCTTGGGGGCGGCCTGGCACTCTAGCATGAGAAATGTACGAAGCTGATGGCCTCTTGTGGGAGCGGGCCTGACCCGCGATGCAGGCACCGCAAACAGCTGATACCGCATCGCCCCTTTCGCGGGCCAAGTCAGCTCCCACCCGGTTTTACATGCCCTTCACGGCATAGATACCCGCCGCATTGCGCCAGTAGCCCTTGTAGTCCATGCCGTAGCCGAACACATAGCGGTCAACGCAGCTCAAACCGCAATAGTCGGCCTTCAGGTCAGGGCTGGCCTTGCGGTCGTGGTCCTTGTCCACCAGCACCGCGCTGTACACCGCCTTGGCACCGGCATGCTTGCAGAAGTCGATGATGGCGCTGAGGGTGTGCCCTTCGTCGAGGATGTCGTCGATGATCAGCACTTCGCGATCGATGAACGACACTTCGGGCTTGGCCTTCCAGAACAGATCACCGCCGCTGGTCTGGTTGCGGTAGCGCGTGGCATGCAGGTAGGACGCCTCCAGCGGGAACTGCAAATGGGTCAGCAGCTTGCCGGAGAAGATCAGGCCACCGTTCATCACGCAGAACACCACCGGGTTGCGGTCGGCCAGGTCGGCGGTGATCTGCGCGCCCACACGGGCAATGGCCGCTTCGACTTCGGCTTCGCTGTGCAGGCAGTCTGCTTCACGCATGACTTGACGGATATGCTCGAGATCAGCGGACATGACGCTCTCCAGGGGGCTGCGGTTGAGAAAAGCGGGAAAAGGTACGCACCCTCACGCATCAGATCAAGCATTTATGGACTAACGTGCACAATGCCTATAGGACACCTGCGGCCGAATAGATTACTCTAGCGCGGTTTTTTTGCCCGCCCCCCGGAGCCTTTCCCTATGCCAACCCGTGAGATCCGCCATCCGCTGATCCGTCACAAGCTCGGCCTGATGCGCCGCGCCGATATCAGCACGAAGAATTTTCGCGAACTCGCCCAGGAAGTCGGCGCGCTCCTGACGTACGAGGCAACCAAGGATCTGCCGCTGGAAAGCTACGACATTCAAGGCTGGTGCGGCACCGTACAGGTCGAGAAGATCGCCGGCAAGAAGATCACCGTGGTGCCGATCCTGCGCGCCGGTATCGGCATGCTCGACGGCGTGCTCAGCCTGATCCCGGGCGCCAAGGTCAGCGCCGTGGGCGTTGCCCGCAACGAGGAAACCCTCGAAGCGCACACCTACCTGGAAAAACTGGTACCCGAGATCGACGAGCGCCTGGCCATGATCATCGACCCGATGCTGGCCACCGGCAGCTCCATGATCGCCACCATCGACCTGCTGAAGAAGGCCGGCTGCAAGGACATCCGCGCCATGGTGCTGGTGGCAGCGCCCGAAGGCATCGCGGCGGTCGAGGGTGCACACCCCGACGTGCACATCTACACCGCCTCGATCGATGAACGCCTGAACGAACACGGCTACATCATTCCCGGCCTGGGCGATGCAGGCGACAAGATCTTCGGCACCAAGCAGAAGGACACCTGAACATGCAGGACGAGTTCAACGACCCGCTCTGGCGCCAGGTCGTCTCCGGCGCGCAGATGCTCTTCGTGGCATTCGGCGCGCTGGTGCTGATGCCGCTGATTACCGGCCTCGACCCCAACGTTGCGCTGTTCACTGCGGGCCTGGGGACTCTGCTGTTCCAGGTGGTCACTGGCCGTCAGGTGCCGGTGTTCCTCGCCTCCAGCTTTGCCTTCATCACCCCCATCATTCTCGCCAAGGGCCAGTTCGGCCTGGCCGAGACCATGGGCGGGGTGATGGCGGCCGGGTTCGTCTACACCTTCCTGGGCCTGGCCGTGAAGATCAAGGGCACCGGCTTCATCGACCGCCTGCTGCCGCCGGTGGTGATCGGCCCGGTGATCATCTCGATCGGCCTGGCGATGGCGCCGATTGCCGCCAACATGGCCATGGGCAAGGCCGGCGACGGCGCCGAACTGCTGCCCTACAGCACCGCGATGATGATCTCGATGCCGGCGCTGCTCACCACCCTCATCGTGGCGGTGTTCGGCAAGGGCATCTTCCGCCTGGTGCCGATCATTGCCGGGGTGCTGGTGGGCTTTGGCCTGTCGTTCTACTTCGGTGTGGTCGACACCGCCAAGATCGCCGCCGCCCCCTGGCTGGCCCTGCCGCACTTCACCGCGCCGGCCTTCAACTGGCAGGCGATCCTGTTCATCGTACCGGTGGCCCTGGCCCCGGCGATCGAGCATATCGGCGGCGTGATTGCAGTGGGCAGCGTGACCGGTCGCGACTACCTGAAAAAGCCCGGCCTGCACCGCACCCTGCTGGGTGACGGCATCGCCACCACCACCGCCGGCCTGTTCGGCGGCCCGCCCAACACCACCTACGCCGAAGTGACCGGCGCGGTGATGCTGACCAAGAACTACAACCCCAAGATCATGACCTGGGCGGCCGTGTTCGCCATCAGCCTGGCCTTCGTCGGCAAGTTCGGCGCGTTGCTGCAGAGCATTCCGGTGCCGGTGATGGGCGGTATCCTGTGCCTGCTGTTCGGCTCGATCGCGGCAGTGGGCATGAACACCATGATCCGCCACAAGATCGACCTGAGCGAAGCGCGCAACCTGGTGATCGTCTCTGTGACCCTGGTGTTCGGGATTGGCGGTGTGCTGGTCGGCACCGGTACCGGCCCGGACGACTGGGGCCTGAAGGGTATCGCGCTGTGCGCCGTGGTGGCCATTGCGCTCAACCTGCTGCTGCCGGGCAATGACGGCTGGAAGAACAAGGTGCTGGACGACCATTTGCCTTGATCTGAAACGCTTCGCCGGCAAGGCCGGCTCCTACAGGGGTTCGCGCAAACCTGTAGGAGCCGGCCTTGCCGGCGAACGCTGCACTACCTAACCCGCCTGCTCACACAACTGCGTAAGCGCCTCCACCCACTGCGGGTGATCATTCAGGCACGGCACCAGCACCAGCTCTTCCCCGCCCGCCTCGACAAACTGCTCGCGCCCGCGATCGCCGATTTCTTCCAGCGTCTCGATGCAGTCGGCCACGAACGCCGGGCACATCACCAGCAGCTTCTTGACGCCTGCCTTGCCCAGCTCGTCCAGGCGCGCCTCGGTGTAGGGTTCGATCCACTTGGCCCGGCCCAGCCGCGACTGGAACGACACCGACCATTGGCCCTCGGCCAGGCCCATCTTCTGCGCGAACAACTGCGCCGAACGCAGGCACTGCGCGCGATAACACACCGCCAGCACCTCGGGCGAAGCGTTGCGGCAGCAGTCGGCATTCTGGAAACAATGCGAACCGGTAGGGTCGAGTTTCTTCAGGTGCCGCTCGGGCAAACCGTGAAAGCTCAGCAGCAGGTGATCGAAGCCCTGCTCCAGGTACGGCCTGGCACTGGCCACCAGCGCGTCGATGTACAGCGGCTGGTCATAGAACGGACGCAGCACCGGCATCTGCAATGCCAGCTTGTGCTCGGCCACCACGGCCTTGGCCTGCTCGATCACGGTGGTCACGGTGCTGTCGGCAAATTGCGGGTACAACGGCGCCAGGGTCACCTTGGTGACGCCCTGGCCGGCCAGACGCTGCAACACCGTGGACAGCGAAGGCTCGCCATAGCGCATGGCGATTTCCACAGGCCCGTGGGCCCAGTGCGCGCCCATGGCCTGCTGCAGGCGCCGGGTCAGCACCACCAGCGGCGAGCCTTCCTCCCACCAGATGGAAGCATAGGCGTGGGCCGACTGCTCCGGACGCTTGATCAGGATCAGCGAGACCAGCAGGCGACGCACCGGCCACGGCAGGTCGATCACATACGGGTCCATCAGAAACTGGTTGAGGTAACGACGCACGTCGGCGACGGAAGTGGAAGCCGGTGAACCCAGGTTGACCAGCAGCAGAGCATGATCGGTCATGCAACATCCTTTTCAGAGGCGCGCGGACAAGTCATCCAGCGCCGATTGCACATCGTTGTAACGGAACGTGAAGCCTGCCGCCAGCAAGCGCACTGGGCGCGCCCGCTGGCCACCCAGCAGCAATACCGACAGTTCGCCGAGCCCGGCGCGCAGCACCAGCGCCGGCAACGGCATGAATGCCGGGCGGTGCAGCGCGCGCCCCAGGCGTCGGGCAAATTCGCGGTTGCGCACCGGCTCCGGCGCGCAGGCATTATAAGGACCGCTGGCATCCTCGCGCTGCAACAGAAAATCAATCAGGGCGATTTGGTCGTCCAGATGGACCCACGGCATCCACTGGCGACCACTGCCAATCGGCCCGCCCAGCCCGAGCTTGAACGGCAGGCGCAGGCGCGACAAAAAGCCGCCCTCGGCCGCCAGCACCAGCCCGGTACGCACCAGCACCACCCGCATGCCCAGGGCCTCGGCGCGCAGCGCGGTTTCTTCCCAGGCAATGCACAGCTGGCTGGCAAAGTCCTCCTTGACCGGCTGCGACAGCTCGGTCAGCTCGCGCTCGCCACCATCGCCATACCACCCTACCGCCGACCCCGAGATCAGCACCGCAGGGCGCTGCTGCCGGCCTTGCAGCCAGGCGATCAACTGCTCGGTGAGGGTGATGCGGCTAGCCCATAGCAGCGCGCGTCGGTGCGACGTCCAGGGGCGATCGGCAATCGGCGCACCGGCCAGGTTGACCACGGCGTCCACCGGCTCCTCGCCCAGTTCGTCGAGCCGGGCAATGCCGCGCACCCCTGCCCCGCACACCTGAGCGACCTGCGCCGGACGCCGGCTCCACACCGTCAGGCGGTAACCCTTGTCCAGCCAGAAGCGGCAAAGGTGTCTGCCGATCAGGCCCGTACCACCGGTCAGCAATATATGCATGGCTGTGTCCTCACATGGCGCGCGCTGGTCTATTTTTAAGTTCAAGGCACTTTTTTGACCGAACGCTCTCGGATAAACATAGGCCAACCTGCAACGTCGAGCGGAATAATCTTATACAAGCTTGAGATATTGTACAGGCTTGTCGGGCAGCGTAGGCTGTTTCCAAAAGGTTCGAAGAGGCCATCATGACTGTTCCTATCGCAATCATCGGTGCCGGCATCGCCGGCCTGTCCGCCGCCCAGGCCCTGCAGAAGGCCGGGCACACCGTGCACCTGTTCGACAAGGGCCACGGCAGTGGCGGACGCATGGCCAGCAAACGCAGCGAAGCCGGCGCCCTGGACCTGGGCGCGCAGTACTTCACGGCCCGCGACCGACGTTTCGTCGAACAGGTCCAGGCCTGGCAGGCCAAGGGCTGGGCGGCCGAATGGAAGCCGCAACTGTACAACTACCGCGAAGGTCAGCTGACCCCCTCGCCGGACGAGCAGATCCGCTGGGTGGGTGTACCGCGCATGAGCGCCATCACCCGCGGCCTGCTCAAGGATGTCACCGTCAACTTCAATTGCCGCATTGCCGAGGTGTTCCGCGGCAAGCAGTACTGGCACCTGCAGGACACCGAGGGCGGCAGCCACGGGCCGTTCAGTCGCGTCATCATTGCGGTGCCGGCGCCCCAGGCCACGCAGTTGCTCAGCGCCACCACCAAGCTGGCCGGCATGGCCGCCAGCGTGCAGATGGAGCCCACCTGGGCCATTGCGCTGGGCTTCGATACGCCCCTGGACACCCCCATGCAGGGCTGTTTCGTGCAAGGCTGCGACCTCGACTGGCTGGCGCGCAACCGCAGCAAGCCCGGGCGTGACGAAAAACTCGACACCTGGGTTCTGCACGCCACTGCCAGCTGGAGCAAGCAACACATCGACCTGTCGCGCGAGGCCGTGATCGAGCACTTGCTGGGCAACTTCGCCGAACTGGTGGGCTGCGCCGTGCCGGCCCCCACCTTCACCCTGGCCCATCGCTGGTTGTATGCCCGCCCGAGCAGCAGCCATGAATGGGGCGCGCTGGCCGATGCCGACCTGGGCCTGTACGCCTGCGGCGACTGGTGCATGTCGGGGCGCGTCGAGGGCGCATGGCTCAGCGGCCAGGAAGCGGCGCGGCGCCTGCTCGAACACCTGGAATGACCCCTGCACCGGCTGAAGCTGTACAGAACATTTGACTTGTACAACGCGTTATCTATGATGAGCGAAGCTGTACATAATTTTGTTTCTGTACAAATTTCAGTCGAGAGCGACCATGGCGGCCACCAGACCAAAGATTGCCATCAGTGCATGCCTGACCGGCGAAGAGGTCCGCTACAACGGCGGGCACAAGGCCTCGCGCCTGTGCAATGAAGTGCTGGCCGAACACTTCGACTTCATCGGCATCTGCCCCGAGGTCGCCATCGGCCTGGGCACACCTCGCCAGGCCATCCGCCTGACCGGTGACCCGGCCAACCCCAGGGCCGTGGGTAGCCGCGATGCCAGCCTGGACGTCAGCCAGGCACTGGATGCCTACGGCGCAGAAATGGCCGGGCAACTGACCGACATCTGCGGCTACATCTTCATGCAGAAATCGCCATCCTGCGGCCTGGAACGGGTCAAGGTGTACCAGGCCAACGGCTACCCGGCCACCGAAGGCGGTCGCGGCCTGTACGCCGCACGGTTCTGCGCCCAGCGCCCCGACCTGCCGGTCGAAGAGGATGGCCGGCTGTGCGATCCGGTACTGCGGGAAAACTTCATCACCCGCGTGTATGCCTACGCCGACTGGCAACAATTGCTGGCAGGCGGGCTCAGTCGGCATGCCCTCATCGCCTTCCACTCGCGCTACAAGTACCAGTTGATGGCGCACAACCCCCAGCAGTACAAGGTGCTCGGCAAGTTGCTGGGCAGCATGCAGCGCCAGGACGACCCCACCCAGATCGGCCCACGGTATTTCAGCCAGCTGATGAGCGCCCTGAGCCGCTGCGCCAGTCGCGGCACCCACGGCAACGTGCTGATGCACCTGAGCGGCTACCTGCGCCGGTTTCTCGACCCCCGCGACAAACAGGAAATCCGCGCCCTGATCGAGCAGTACCAGGCCGGCATCGTCCCGCTGGTGGTGCCGCTGACCCTGCTCAAGCACCACCTGCGCCGCCACCCCGACCCCTACCTCATGCAGCAGGTCTATCTGCAACCGCACCCGGAAAACCTGAGCCTGCGCAATGCCATCTGAAGACGACCTGCTGCCCATTCGTGAAGTCACCCGCCTGACCGGGGTCAACCCCGTGACCCTGCGCGCGTGGGAGCGTCGCTACGGGCTGATCGTGCCGCAGCGCACCGGCAAGGGTCACCGGCTCTACAGCGCCGCACACGTGCAGCGCATCCAGCAGATTCTGCAATGGCTCAACCGCGGAATCGCGGTGGGCCAGGTCAAGCCGCTGCTCGACACCTCCCCAGCAGTGCAACCCGCACCCGGCAACGACGACTGGCACACCCTGCGCCTGCAACTGGTCGACTGCATCGCGCAACTGGCCGAACGCCGACTCGACCAGCTGTTCAACCAGGCCATGGCCCTCTACCCCGCCGCCACCCTGTGCGAGCAACTGTTGCTGCCGTTGCTGCAAGAACTCGACACCCGCTGGCACGGGCACTTTGCCGCCCGCATGGAGCAGGTGTTCTTCCATACCTGGCTGCGCAGCAAACTTGGCGTGCGGGTGTATCACAACAACCGTCAGCTGAACGCCGCGCCCGCCCTGCTGGTCAACGCCTCGGCCCTTCCATTCGACCCGCAGCTGTGGCTGTGCGCCTGGCTGCTCAGTGATGCCGGCTGCGCGGTCGAGGTATTCGACTGGCCGCTGCCACCTCGAGAGCTGGCGTTTGCCGTGCAGCAGCTCAAACCCTGTGCGTTGGTGATGTGCCTGAACGCGGCGCTCGATCCGCGTGAACTGCAGCGCAGCCTCAATGCGATCGATCTGCCGACCCTGCTGCTGGGCAGCATGGCCGCGCTCTACAAGGAGCATGCCGAGGCGGCGGGCCTGCAGGCAGGCAACGTGCATCTGCCGTCCTCTGTGGTGGCGCTGCCCGCCCTGTTGCTGGGCCTGCTGGCCACCTGACGTCTCCCCCACATTCACAGGATTTCGTATGCAACTGATCTGGCTGCGCAACGACTTGCGCGTTCACGACAACACTGCGCTGGCCGCTGCCTGCTCGCGCGGCCCCACCCTGGCGGTGTGGCTGGTAAGCCCCGGGCAGTGGCTCGCCCACGACGACGCCCCGTGCAAGGTGGACTTCTGGCTGCGCAACCTGCACAGCCTGCGCCAGTCACTGGACGCCCTGAACATTCCCCTGCTGATTGTGCCTGCCGACCAGTGGGCCGATGCGCCTCGGGTACTGCTCGCGCTGTGCAGGCAACATGCGGTCAGTGCCGTGCACCTGAACGAGGAATACGGGGTACACGAACAACGTCGCGATCAGGCCGTGCAGCAGGCATTGCGCCAGGCCGACATCCAGGTGCACAGCTACCTGGACCAGTTGCTGTTCAAGCCCGGCAGCATCCTGACCCGCAGCGGCGGTTACTTCCAGGTGTTCAGCCAGTTTCGCAAGGTGTGCTACGAACGCCTTCACCTGGGGCTTCCCTCACGGGTTTCGGCGCCGGCAGCCCAGGCCCGGCTGGCCATTGCCAGCGACACCGTCCCCACCCAGGTGGCCGGCTTCGAGACACCGCCTGACGCGTTGCGCACGCTGTGGCCGGCAGGCGAGGATGAAGCCGCGCGCCGCCTGGCGCGCTTTGTCGACGAGGCCATCGAGGATTATCCGGTACAGCGCGACCTTCCTGCCGTACCTGGCACCAGCCAGCTGTCGGCCTACCTCGCCGCCGGGGTGATCTCCCCCCGCCAGTGCCTGCATGCCGCCCTGGCCTGCAACTTCGGCGAATTCGACAGCGGGAATGCCGGCGCCATCACCTGGATCAACGAACTGCTGTGGCGCGAGTTCTACAAGCACATCCTGGTGGGCTACCCGCAGGTTTCCCGCCACCGTGCCTTCAGGTCACATACCGAAGCCCTGCCCTGGCGCAATGCGCCACAGGACCTGCTGGCCTGGCAACAGGGCCGCACCGGCATCCCTATCGTGGATGCGGCCATGCGCCAGTTGCTCGCCACAGGCTGGATGCACAATCGCCTGCGCATGGTCACGGCCATGTTTCTGACCAAGAACCTGCTGATCGACTGGCGTGAAGGCGAACGCTTCTTCATGCGCCACCTGATCGACGGCGACCTGGCCGCCAACAACGGCGGCTGGCAGTGGAGCGCCTCGACCGGTACCGACGCCGTGCCCTACTTTCGGATCTTCAATCCGGTGAGCCAGTCGCAACGCTTCGACCCTGCAGGGCGATTTCTGAAGCACTGGCTGCCTGAACGCGGCAACCTGGACCACAAGGCCGTCCATTTACCCAATGTCCAGAACGATTTGTTTGCAATAGATGTCTATCCTCATGCAATTGTAGACTTAAGTTCTAGTCGCCAACGCGCACTTGATGCGTTCAAACACTTACCTAAACGCAACGATTGAGGAAAGGATCTTGAGCAGTGATCGACCTCGGCGCATCTGGATTACTGGTGCCAGCAACGGACTTGGGCATGCCTTGGCAGAGGCGCTGCTTGAACAGGGCTGCAAGGTGGCGCTCAGTGTTCGCAATCGCGACGATGCACACCCCCTTGAGACCGACTATCCCGGTAGGGTCCTTGTGCTTGCCGGCGACCTGCACCAGTTGCCGCAGGCCAGGCGCGCCTGCGCCACCCTGACCGAGCAATGGCAGGCCATCGACGGCCTGATCGTCAACGCCGGCACCTGCGACTACCTGCCGTTGCCGATTACCCAGACACTGCTGCAGGACGTGGTGCGAAGCAACCTGGCCGCCGCCTCGCACTGCCTCGATGGCGCGCTCCCCCTTCTGGACAAGGGGCGCGCCCCGCAGGTGGTGGGGATTCTCAGTGCGTACTCTGCCCTGCAGCTGGGCGAGCCCGGCCAGCCGCGGCGCCCTGCCAACAGCATCGCGTCACTGTTCGAAGACGCCCGCCCCCTGCTGGTCGCACACGGCATCGACCTGACCATCGTGGCCCCTCAGACGCCTGCACAGGCCATGAACACAGCCACTGCCATCCCGGATGAGTGGGACGCCAGTTCGGCTGCCAGCGCCATCCTGCAACGCCTGGGCGAACGCCCGCAGCAGTTGACCCTGCAGGCGCTGGCGGTCAATGAGCTGTGGCCGCTGCCAAAATGAAAAAAGGCCCTGACGCAAGTCAGGGCCTTTTTCGTGGTGCAGGGTACCGGCCGACCGTCAGAGCGGCATGCGGTAGTGCAGCGAATAGCTTTCCACGCCATCGTTGGGGCTTTGCAGGCCCGCGTTCGAATAGTGGATGGCGCGCACGCCTACCTCGTGTCCGCCCGCGAAGCGCAAGCCGAACCCGATGCGGTCTTCGAACTGGAACGACGAGCCAAGCTTGTTGGTTTCAAGCTTGGTGCTGGAGAAGGCCGCTACACCGATACCCGCCTCGATGTAGGGTTTGACCGACTCACCGGCGAACTCGTAGACGAACACGGGCGCGAACGAGAGGCTGTGGTTGCTGGAAGTCTTGTCGCCGTCCCAGTAGGTGTAGGCACCGTCCCAGTAGCCGGTCACGCGGCCGACGCTGGTCTGCCACCAGCTGGCGTCCCAGTTGGACTGCAGCCCAAGGCGATAGACCATGGTCGAGTCACCGGTCTGCCCTACGGAAAACGAGGCGTCAGCGGCGTTTGCGGTGAAAGAGTGCCCCAGGGTAACGGCTGCAATCGCAGCCAAGCAAAGCAGTTTCTTCATGAGAAACGTCCCTTTTCCTAAATGCTGTTGTGGTTTTGTGTCTCATCAGACGATTGAATAGAAATCGGCAGTAGTACGATAGTTCAGGAAAAAAATGCATTTTTCACAGTTTTTTTACAAGTCGAAGCTTCGCACACTGTCAGATTTATTCCACAACATCGGCAGAATCTTTACCAAATGTGCCGGACTGCCGCTGGTCCAGAACTGCGCAGGCTGCGCCGGGCCGTGGGCCAGCAGGTCCCGTTCACCCAGCAAACGCTGGAGTTGCCGGGCCACGGCAGCGCCGGTATCGATGATGGCCACGGCCGGCGGCACCATGTGCGCCAGCAGCGGTTTCAGGAAGGGGTAATGGGTGCAGCCCAGGATCAGGGTGTCGCAGCCGGCGGCCAGCAGCGGCTCGACATAGCCCTGCAGCAACTGGCGCAGTGCGGGGCTGTCCAGGTCGCCCGCCTCGATCAGTTCCACCAGCCCCGGACACGGCTGGGTAACTACACGAACGTCGCTGGCAAAGCGATCCAGCAACGCGGCGAACTTGGCGCTCTGCAGGGTGCCAGTGGTTGCCAGCACCCCTACCACGCCACTGCGGGTGGCCGCTGCCGCCGGCTTTACCGCCGGCTCCATGCCCACCAGCGGCCAGTGCGGGTAGCGCTCGCGCAGATCGGCCACCGCCGCCACGGTGGCGGTGTTGCAGGCCAGCACCATGGCCTTGGCGCCCTGTTGCTGAAAGAACTCGGCTACCAGGCGGCAGCGCTGGCGGATGAACTCGGGCGACTTCTCGCCATAGGGAATATGCCCGCAGTCCGCCACATACAGCAGCGACTCGTCGGGCAGCAGGCGGCTGATTTCCGCCAGCACCGACAGCCCGCCCACGCCGGAATCGAACACCCCGACAGGCGCTTCACGCATGGCCGGCGCCACACACGCTGCAGGCCGGGTCGCGCTTGACCCGCAGCTCGCGAAACCGCGTTCCCAGGGCATCGACAAGCAGCAGGCGACCCACCAGCGGCTCGCCAAACCCGGCCAGCAGCTTCAAGGCCTCCAGCGCCTGCAGGCTGCCCACCAGGCCTACCAGCGGGCCGAGCACACCGGCTTCGCTGCAGGTCAGCTCGGCTTCGCTGCCATGCCCGTACAGGCAGTGGTAGCAGGGGCTGAGCGGGTTGCGCGGATCGAACACCGACAGCTGGCCTTCCAGGCGAATGGCCGCACCGCTGACCAGCGGCTTGCCGGCCGCGACGCAGGCAGCGTTCACCGCCTCGCGGGTGGCAAAGTTGTCACAGCAGTCCAGTACCAGGTCGACCGCCCCCACCGCCTGGGCCAGGGAGTCGTCATCCAGGGCCTGGCGATGGGCAACCAGGGCGACCTGCGGGTTGATCGCCTGCAGCCGGGCCATGGCCGAATCGACCTTGCTCAGGCCCACGGCGGCCGTGTCGTGCATCACCTGGCGTTGCAGGTTGGTCAGGTCGACCGTGTCGAAGTCGGCCAGGTGCAGCTCGCCGACACCGGCCGCCGCCAGGTACAGCGCCACCGGCGAACCCAGGCCGCCCAGGCCGACGATCAGTACCCGGCTGCCCTTGAGGCGCAACTGCCCGTCGATATCCACCTGGGCCAACAGGATCTGCCGGCTGTAGCGCAACAGCTCCTCGTCGTTCAGCATGCCAGGCGCCCGAGGCTGATGCGCTCATGGCCGCCAAGGTCGGTGCGGCTCTGGATCTGCTCGAACCCGTGTCGCGCCAGCAGTTCGCGCACCGCTGCAGCCTGGTCATAGCCATGTTCCAGCAGCAGCCAGCCGCCGGGCAGCAGGTGCTGCGGGGCCTGTGTGATGATCTGGCGCAGGTCGTCGAGCCCGTCGCTGCCGGCCACCAGCGCACTGCTGGGCTCGAAGCGCACGTCGCCGGCCGCCAGGTGCGGGTCCTGCTCGGCGATGTAGGGCGGATTGCTGACGATCAGCGTAAAGCGCTGCCCTTGCAGGGCGTCGAACCAGTGGCTGGCAAGCACCTTGGCGTTGTCCAGCTGCAAACGCTGGCGGTTGCGCTCGGCCAGGGCCACGGCTTCGGGCACCCGGTCGACGGCCGTCACCTGCCAGCCGCCGCGCTCGCTGGCCAGGGCCAGGGCGATGGCGCCGCTGCCGGTGCCCAGGTCGAGCACCTGCAATGGCGTTGCCGGCAGCAGCTCAAGGGCGACCTCCACCAGCAGCTCGGTGTCCGGCCGCGGGATCAGCGTGTGCGGGGCCACTTCCAGGTCAAGCTTCCAGAAGCCCTGCTGGCCGAGGATATAGGCCACCGGCTCGCCTTGGCTGCGCCGCTGCAGGTAGGTGGCGAAGGTTGCGGCCGCTTCGCTGCTGACGATGCGCTCGGGCCAGGTGTGCAGGTAGCTGCGCGATTTGCCGATGGCCGCAGCCAGCAGCAGCTCGATATCCAGGCGCGCGGTGGGCGAGTCGGGTAGCTGCGCCCCGCGCAGCAGGCTGGCAATGATGGTCATTTACTCACCCAGTGCGGCCAGTTGATCGGCCTGGTATTCGGACAGCAGCGGCTCGATGATCGCATCGACGCCGCCCGCCAGTACTTCATCCAGCGAATACAGGGTCAGGTTGATGCGGTGATCGGTCACCCGGCCCTGTGGATAGTTGTAGGTACGGATACGCTCGGAGCGGTCACCCGAGCCCACCAGCAGCTTGCGCTCGCTGGCGATCGCGTTCTGCGCGGCACTGGTCTGCATGTCGTTGAGCCTGGCCGACAGCCAGGACATCGCACGGGCGCGGTTCTTGTGCTGCGAGCGCTCTTCCTGGCATTCGACCACGATGCCGGTGGGCAAGTGGGTGATGCGGATGGCCGAGTCGGTCTTGTTCACGTGCTGGCCGCCCGCGCCGGAGGAGCGGTAGGTGTCCACCCGCAGGTCGGCCGGGTTGATCTCGATGGCCACCTGCTCGTCGGGCTCGGGCAGCACCGCCACGGTGCACGCGGAGGTGTGGATGCGGCCCTGGGACTCGGTTTCCGGCACCCGCTGCACGCGGTGTGCGCCAGACTCGAACTTGAGCTTGCCGTACACGCTGTCGCCCTCGACGCGGGCGATGATTTCCTTGTAGCCGCCGTGCTCGCCCTCGTTCTCGGAGAGGATTTCCAGGCGCCAGCCGCGACGCTCGGCATAACGCGAGTACATGCGAAACAGATCGCCGGAGAAGATCGCCGCCTCGTCGCCACCTGTGCCGGCACGGATCTCGAGGAACACGTTGCGCCCGTCGTTCGGGTCCTTGGGCAGCAGCATGCGTTGCAGTTGCCCTTCGATAGCGGCCAGTTGCTCCTTGGCCTCGCGTACTTCCTCGACCGCCATTTCGCGCAGGTCCGGGTCGCTGTCCTTGAGCAAGGCCTGGGCGCCCTCCAGGTCAGCCTGCACCTTGCGCCACTGCGCGTAGGTCTGTGCCACGGGCTCGACCTCGGCATATTCGCGCGAGTAGGCACGGAAGCGCGTCTGGTCCGAAATCACTTCGGCATCACCCAGCAGGGCGGTCAATTCCTCGAAACGGTCCTGGAGCGTGTCCAGTTTATTCAGCAGCGACGCTTTCATTGCGGGGTTTTATCCGTGGAGCCCTCGTTGAGGGCAAAGAGTTCCTGGGCCATGGCCAGCGCATCGAGGCGGCCTTCGGCAGACAGCTTTTTCAGTTGCACGCTCGGCGCGTGCAGCAACTTGTTGGTCAGGCCGCGGGCCAGCTGCGCCAGCACCTCTTCGGCGTTGCTGCCGTTGGCCAGCAGGCGCTGGGCCTTTTGCAGCTCTTCGTCGCGCAGGCGCTCGCTCTGCTGGCGGTAGGCCTTGAGCACATCCACCGCAGCCAGCTCGCGCAGGCGCAGCATGAAGTCCTCGGCGCCCACGGTGACCAGCTCTTCGGCGGCCTGGGCGGCGCCCTGGCGGCTCTTGAGGTTTTCGGCCACCACATCGTGCAGGTCGTCGACGGTGTACAGGTACACGTCGTCCAGCTCGCCCACCTGCGCCTCGATGTCGCGGGGCACGGCGATGTCGACCATGAAGATCGGCTTGTGCCGGCGCTGCTTGAGCGCACTCTCGACCGCGCCCTTGCCCAGGATCGGCAACTGGCTGGCAGTGGAACTGATCACGATATCGCTGTTGACCAGCTCCTGCGGGATGTCCGACAGCAGCACCGCATGGGCACCGAACTGCTCGGCCAGGGTGCTGGCGCGCTCCAGCGTGCGGTTGGCCACCACGATGCGGCGCACGCCCTGCTCGTGCAGGTGTCGCGCCACCAGCGTGATGGTTTCGCCGGCACCGATCAGCAGGGCCTGGCTGCGGCCCAGGTCGCTGAAGATCTGCTTGGCCAGGCTCACGGCGGCAAATGCCACCGACACCGGGTTTTCACCGATGGCGGTATCGGTACGCACCTGCTTGGCGGCGCTGAAGGTCGCCTGGAACAGGCGCCCCAGCAGCGGCCCGATGGTGCCGGCCTCGCGCGCCACGGCATAGGCCGATTTCATCTGGCCGAGGATCTGCGGCTCGCCCAGCACCAGCGAGTCGAGCCCGGAGGCCACCCGCATCATGTGCCGCACGGCGCCATCATCTTCATGGATATAGGCGCAGGCGCGCAGTTCATCCAGGCTCAGCTTGTGATAATCGGCCAGCCAGCGCAGTACGCTGTCCGCCGCCAGGTGATCCTGTTCGATGTACAGTTCGCTGCGATTGCAGGTCGAAAGGATCGCAGCTTCGCGGCTGGCGGTCAGTCGACACAGCTGCTGCAAGGCTTCGACCAGCTGCTCGGGCGTAAACGCCACGCGCTCGCGTACGTCTACCGAGGCAGTCTTATGGTTGATACCGAGGGCAAGAAAGGCCATTCAAGGTCGCTGATTGTGACGAGAAGCCGATAATTGTCCTACTTCGCCGGATAGAGAACAACCACCGCTCGTTATTGTCTCTTATAGTCTGTATCCAAAAGCCCCATCGACGATGGGTTTGCCATGATCCTTGTGTCATGATGATCCGACCGCAGGTAAGCCGCCCAAATCCTCCCTATGAATAGATCTTCCGCGTTATTCCTCGCCTTTGCCTTGCTCCAGGGTTGCCAGACGCTGACCCCGGGCGCCCGGGACGCCACGGCGCCTGCCGACGATGCGGCCACGGTCGCCGAGGCCAAGAAGCCCACGGTGTACGGCTCGTTCACCCAGGACACGGTATACAGCCTGTTGACCGCCGAGCTCGCCGGGCAGCGCAACCGCTTCGATATCGCCTTGGACAACTACGTCACCCAGGCGATCAAGACCCAGGACGCGGGCATTTCCGAGCGGGCATTTCGCATTGCCGAGTACCTGGGCGCCGATCAGGCCGCCCTCGATACCGCACTGATATGGGCCAGGAACGACCCCGAGAACCTCGACGCACAACGCGCCGCCGCCATCCAGCTGGCGCGCAGCGGACGCTATGACGATTCGATGGTGTTCATGGAGAAGGTGCTGCAGGGTCAGGGCGACACGCATTTCGACTTTCTCGCGCTGTCGGCGGCCGAAACCGACCAGGACACCCGCGACGGCCTGCAGAAAAGTTTCGACCGCCTGCTGGTAAAGTACCCCGACAACAGCCAGCTGGTGTTCGGCAAGGCCCTGCTGCTACAGCAGGACGGCAAGTCCGAGGCCGCCCTGGCGCTGCTCGAAGCCCACCCGCCGGCGGACGGTGAAATTGCCCCGATCCTGTTGCGTGCGCGCCTGCTGCAATCGCTCGACCGCGGCCCCGAAGCCCTGCCGCTGCTGCGCAAGGCCATCGCCCGCAACCCCGACGACAAGCGCCTGCGCCTGACCTACGCGCGCACCCTGGTGGAGCAGGACCGCATCGACGACGCCAAGGTCGAGTTCGCCAACCTGCTGCAGCAATACCCCGAAGACGACGAACTGCGCTATTCGCTGGCGCTGGTGAGCATCGAGGCCAAGGCACTCGACGAAGCCACCAGTTACCTGCAGGAACTGATCGAGCGCGACAGCCACGTGGATGCGGCGCACCTGAACCTGGGGCGCATCTTCGAAGAGCGCAACGATTCCGAAGCGGCCCTGACCGAGTACGCCCTGGTCGGCCCTGGCAACGACTACCTGCCCGCGCAACTGCGCCAGGCCGACATCCTGATTGCCAACGGGCGCACCGACGAGGCCAGCCGGCGCCTTGCCGAAGCCCGCGAGGCGCAGCCGGACTACGCGATCCAGCTGTACCTGATCGAGGCCGAAACCCTTGGCAACAATGACAAGGACGCCCAGGCCATGCAGGTGTTGCAGGCAGCGATCCGGCAGTACCCGGACGACCTGAGCCTGCTGTACAGCCGTGCCATGCTCGCCGAGAAGCGCGACGACCTGGCCCAGATGGAAAGGGACCTGCGCAGCATCCTGCAACGCGAACCGGAAAACGCCATGGCGCTCAATGCGCTGGGCTACACCCTGGCCGACCGTACCACCCGCTATGCCGAAGCCAAGGGCCTGATCGAGAAAGCCCTGCAGATCAACCCCGAAGACCCGGCCGTGCTCGACAGCCTGGGCTGGGTCAACTACCGCATGGGCAACCTGGACGAGGCCGAGCGCCTGCTGCGCCAGGCCCTGGAGCGCTTCCCCGACCACGAGGTCGCGGCGCACCTGGGCGAAGTACTGTGGGCCAACGGCAAGCGTCGTGAAGCCCGCCAGGTTTGGGCCAAGGCCTTCGAAGGCCAGCCCGACAGCCCTATTCTGCGCAAGACCGTCTTGCGCCTGACCGGATCCGAGACTCTATAAGCTTATGTTACTGCGCCATTTCATCACCTTCAGCCTGATCGCCGTGCTTGCCGGCTGTTCCAGCTTCGGCTCCCGCGAGGCCGTGCAGGGCCAGGGCAACGCGCAACTGTGGCGTGAACACAAACAGCAGTTGAGCACCCTCGACGGCTGGCAGATCAACGGCAAGGTGGGCATCCGCGCACCGAAAGACTCCGGCAGTGGCACCCTCTTCTGGCTGCAACGCCAGGACTACTACGACATTCGCCTGTCCGGCCCGCTGGGTCGCGGCGCCGCACGGCTTACTGGCCGTCCGGGCCAGGTGGTGCTGGAAGTTGCCAACCAGGGCCGTTTCGAGGCACAAAGCCCGGAGAGCCTGCTGGCCGAGCAACTGGGCTGGGAACTGCCGGTGTCGCACCTGGTGTGGTGGGTACGCGGCCTGCCCGCCCCCGACAGCAAGAGCCAACTGACCCTGGACGGCGACAGCCGCCTGGCCAGCCTCAAGCAGGACGGCTGGAGCGTCGAGTACCTGAGCTACACCGAACAGAACGGCTACTGGCTGCCCGAGCGCCTCAAGCTGCACGGCCAGGACCTCGACGTGACCGTGGTGGTCAAGGAATGGCAACCGCGCCAGCTGGGGCATTGATGATGAGCCGATTGACCCTGCCGGCCCCGGCCAAGCTCAACCTGATGCTGCACATTCTCGGCCGCCGCGACGACGGCTACCACGAGCTGCAGACGCTGTTCCAGTTTCTGGACCATGCCGACGAACTGAGTTTCGACCTGCGCGACGACGGCCAGGTCATCCTGCACAGCGACCTCAAGGATGTGCCCCACGAGAGCAACCTGATCGTGCGCGCGGCGCGCAAGCTGCAGCAACTGACCGGCTGCCCCCTGGGCGTGGACATCTACCTGAAGAAGGTACTGCCCATGGGCGGCGGCATCGGCGGTGGCAGTTCGGATGCCGCCACCACCCTGCTCGGTCTCAACCACCTGTGGCAGCTTGGCTGCAGCGAAGACCAGCTGGCCGAGCTGGGCCTGACACTGGGCGCCGACGTGCCGGTTTTCGTGCGCGGGCACGCGGCGTTTGCCGAAGGCGTGGGCGAGAAGCTCACCCCCGTCGACCCCGAGGAACCCTGGTACGTCGTGCTGGTACCGCAAGTATTTGTAAGTACAGCAGAAATTTTTTCGCATCCGTTGTTGACACGTAATTCACCGCCCATTAAGATGCGCCCCGTTCCCAAGGGAAACAGTCGTAATGACTGCCAACCGGTAGTAGAGCAGAGTTACCCGGAAGTACGTAACTCACTGAATTTACTAGGTAAATTCACGGATGCTAGGCTAACCGGAACTGGAAGTTGTGTGTTTGGGGCCTTCCCAAGCAAAGCTGAAGCTGATAAAGTTTTGGCCCTTCTTACAGAGACCCAAACA
Organism: Pseudomonas sp. FBF18; assembly: GCF_024261405.1. NCBI lineage: Bacteria > Pseudomonadati > Pseudomonadota > Gammaproteobacteria > Pseudomonadales > Pseudomonadaceae > Pseudomonas > Pseudomonas sp. FBF18. Next base: position 51,885 of record NZ_QKRS01000016.1, read on the forward strand.
GGGTTTGTGGCTAAAGGAAGCAACATCTCAATGTTGCATCGCACGCTGCAAGGTCTGCTCTAGGAATCGAGTATCAGGTACTCGCAGCAACAGATACAGGGGCGTCGCCAAGCGGTAAGGCAGCAGGTTTTGATCCTGCCATGCGTTGGTTCGAATCCAGCCGCCCCTGCCATTTTCCTATACTCATCCAGGTATACCCTCAGCCTTCAGGTACTGCGCGTGTCCAAGATGATGGTCTTTACGGGGAACGCTAACCCCGATCTGGCTCGGCGTGTCGTACGTCAGCTGCATATCCCTCTCGGTGACGTCTCTGTCGGTAAGTTCTCCGACGGCGAAATCAGCACTGAGATCAATGAAAATGTTCGTGGTAAAGACGTTTTCATTATTCAGCCGACTTGCGCGCCAACCAACGATAACCTGATGGAACTGGTAGTGATGGCCGATGCCTTCCGCCGCTCCTCAGCGTCTCGAATCACTGCCGTGATTCCTTACTTCGGATATGCCCGCCAGGATCGCCGTCCGCGTTCGGCGCGTGTAGCTATCAGCGCCAAAGTGGTTGCCGACATGCTCACCGTCGTCGGGATCGACCGTGTTCTCACCGTCGACCTGCACGCTGACCAGATCCAGGGTTTCTTCGATATTCCGGTAGATAACATCTACGGCTCCCCCGTTCTGGTGGATGACATCGAAGACCAGCGTTTCGAGAACCTCATGATCGTGTCCCCGGACATCGGCGGCGTCGTGCGTGCACGTGCTGTTGCCAAGTCCCTGGGCGTCGATCTGGGTATCATCGACAAACGCCGCGAGAAGGCCAATCACTCCGAAGTGATGCACATCATCGGCGACGTCGAAGGACGTACGTGTATTCTCGTCGACGACATGGTCGACACCGCCGGCACCCTGTGCCACGCGGCCAAGGCCCTGAAAGAACACGGCGCGGCAAAGGTTTACGCCTACTGCACGCACCCTGTCCTGTCGGGACGTGCGATCGAGAATATCGAAAACTCCGTGCTGGACGCACTGGTGGTGACCAACACCATCCCGCTGTCCGCTGCAGCACAAGCCTGTGACCGTATCCGTCAACTGGATATCGCACCGGTCGTGGCCGAAGCGGTTCGCCGCATCAGCAACGAAGAATCGATCAGCGCGATGTTCCGCTGAGGGCCTGGCCCTCGCGAGATCACGTTGACGTAAAGCGCCCCGCCCCAGCACTGGTTGTTGGGGCGGGGCTTTTTTGCCCTCCCCGGTTTGGCGCTGGTCGCAAACGCCGCCGGGGTCTGGCTATTTTGGAGAAACAACATGACTGATTTCACTCTGAACGCCCAAGCGCGTACCGACCTGGGGAAAGGTGCGAGCCGCCGCCTGCGTCGTCTCGCCGCCCAAATCCCTGCCGTTGTCTACGGTGGTGACAAAGAAGCGCAATCCCTGACCATCGTGGCCAAGGAAATCGCCAAGCTGTTCGAAAACGAAGCTGCCTTCAGCCACGTGATCGAACTGAACGTTGACGGCACCAAGCAGAACGTCATCGTCAAGGCCCTGCAGCGTCACCCAGCCAAGCAGTTCATCATGCACGCCGACTTCGTGCGCGTTGTTGCTGGCCAGAAACTGACCGCTATCGTTCCTGTGCACTTCGTCAACGAAGAAGCACCGGTCAAGAAAGGCGGCGAAATCTCCCACGTAGTGTCGGAGATCGAAGTTTCCTGCGAAGCCAAAGACCTGCCTGAGTTCATCGAAGTCGACCTGGCCAAGGCCGAAATCGGCACCATCATCCACCTGTCGGACCTCAAAGCTCCGAAAGGCGTAGAGTTCGTCGCTCTGGCCCACGGTGATGACAAGGCTGTTGCAAACGTTCACGCTCCGCGTGTTGCGCCTGAAGCAGAAGGCGCTGCCGAGTAATCCACTCGACACGCCGGCGTTGACCGGGTTGCAGCCCCGCGCTGCAACCCACAACTCCAAGGAAGAGCCCCTGACGTGACCGCCATCCAACTGATCGTCGGCCTGGGAAACCCCGGCCCCGAATACGAACAGACCCGGCATAACGCAGGGGCTCTTTTCGTGGAACGCATTGCCAGCGCCCAGCGCGTCAACCTGACCGCTGACCGCAAGTATTTCGGCCTGACGGCTAAATTCAGCCATCAGGGCCAGGACGTTCGTCTGCTGATCCCCACCACCTACATGAACCGCAGCGGCCAGGCCGTTGCTGCACTGGCGAACTTCTTCCGCATCCCGCCAGATGCCATCCTGGTGGCCCACGACGAACTCGACCTGCCCCCCGGCGTCGCCAAGCTCAAGAAAGGCGGCGGCCATGGCGGGCACAACGGCCTGCGCGACATCATCGCGCAGCTGGGCAACAACAAAGACTTTCACCGTCTGCGGCTTGGCATCGGCCACCCGGGTGACAGCACCAAGGTGTCCGGTTTTGTCCTTGGCAAGGCGCCCCGCGCCGAGCAGGAAAAACTCGATGCCAGTATCGATTTTGCCCTCGGCGTGCTGCCGGACATCCTCGCCGGCGATTGGACGCGTGCGATGAGAGAGCTGCACAGCCAAAAGGCCTGACTCCACGAAGAGGGATTCACCATGGGTTTCAATTGCGGCATCGTCGGCCTGCCCAACGTCGGCAAGTCCACCCTGTTCAACGCCTTGACCAAATCCGGCATCGCGGCAGAAAACTTCCCCTTCTGCACCATCGAGCCGAACAGCGGCATCGTGCCGATGCCCGACCCACGTCTGGATGCCCTGGCTGCGATCGTCAAGCCCAACCGCGTGCTGCCGACCACCATGGAGTTCGTCGACATCGCCGGCCTGGTGGCAGGTGCGTCCAAGGGTGAAGGCCTGGGCAACAAGTTCCTGGCCAACATCCGTGAAACCGATGCCATCGCCCACGTGGTCCGCTGCTTCGAAGACGAGAACGTGATTCACGTCTCCAACAGCGTCGACCCCAAGCGCGACATCGAGATCATCGACCTGGAACTGATCTTCGCCGACCTGGACAGCTGCGAGAAGCAACTGCAGAAGGTCGCGCGCAACGCCAAGGGCGGCGACAAGGATGCCCTGGCACAAAAGGCCATCCTCGAGAAGTTGATTGCGCACTTCACTGAAGGCAAGCCGGCGCGCAGCCTGATGAAGACCATGGCCGACGACGAGAAGGCGCTGGTACGCGGTTTCCACCTGCTGACCAGCAAGCCGGTGATGTACATCGCCAACGTTGCCGAAGACGGCTTCGAAGACAACCCGCACCTGGACGTGGTCAAGGCCATTGCCGAGGAAGAGGGCGCGATCGTGGTACCGGTCTGCAACAAGATCGAAGCCGAGATCGCCGAGCTGGAAGACGGTGAAGAGAAGGACATGTTCCTCGAAGCCCTGGGCCTCGAAGAGCCAGGCCTGAACCGCGTGATCCGTGCCGGTTACTCGCTGCTCAACCTGCAGACCTACTTCACGGCCGGCGTGCAGGAAGTGCGGGCCTGGACCGTTCGCGTGGGCGCCACCGCGCCTCAGGCGGCCGGCGTGATCCACACCGACTTCGAAAAGGGCTTCATCCGTGCCGAAGTGGTCGCCTACGACGACTTCATCCAGTACAACGGTGAAAGCGGCGCGAAGGAAGCCGGCAAATGGCGTCTGGAAGGCAAGGACTACATCGTCAAGGATGGCGACGTGATGCACTTCCGCTTCAACGTCTAAGCCCCGAGCCGGGTCGCCACGACGCCCGACGCACACCAAACCCCTTGAGCGTTTACGCCTCAGGGGGTTTTGTTTTTACCGGTGTCGGTCACGCCTTCGGGTGACATGCCAAGACTTCCGGGCAAAAAGCCGGATAATGGCGGCCAATTCGTTTCGCACTTTCAGCACGGTATTCCCGCATGGAAATCAAGGTCAATTTTCTCGACAACCTTCGACTTGAAGCCAAGTTCGATGACTTCACGGTGGTGGCCGACCAACCCATCCGCTACAAGGGCGATGGTTCGGCACCCGGCCCGTTCGACTATTTCCTGGCCTCCTCGGCCCTGTGCGCGGCCTACTTCGTCAAGCTGTACTGCGAAACGCGCAACATCCCCACCGACAACATTCGCCTGTCGCAGAACAACATCGTCGACCCGGAAAACCGCTACAACCAGATCTTCAAGATCCAGGTCGAGCTGCCGACCGACATCTCGGCCAAGGACCGCCAGGGCATCCTGCGTTCCATCGACCGCTGCACCGTGAAGAAGGTGGTGCAGACCGGTCCCGAGTTCGTGATCGAGGAAGTCGACAACCTCGATGCCGACGCCCAGGCCCTGCTGATGCTGGACGCCCAGGCGCAGACGCGCACCGTGATCGCCGGCAAGGACCTGCCGCTGGAACAGACCATCGCCAACATGTCGGGCATCCTCGCAAGGCTTGGGATGAAGATCGAGATCGCCTCGTGGCGCAACATCGTGCCCAACGTCTGGTCGCTGCACATCCGCGATGCGCATTCGCCCATGTGCTTCACCAACGGCAAGGGTGCGACCAAGGAAGGCGCACTGGCCTCGGCACTGGGCGAGTTCATCGAACGCCTGAACTGCAACTTCTTCTACAACGACCAGTTCTGGGGCGAAGACATCGCCAACGCCGACTTCGTGCACTACCCCGACGAGCGCTGGTTCAAGCCGGGCCGCAAGGACGCGCTGCCGGCCGAGATCCTCGACGCCCACTGCCGCGACATCTACAACCCCGACGGCGAACTGCGTGGCTCGCACCTGTACGACACCAACTCGGGCAACACCGAGCGTGGCATCTGCGCCCTGCCCTTCGTGCGCCAGTCCGATGGCGAGGTGGTGTACTTCCCGTCCAACCTGATCGAAAACCTGTACCTGAGCAACGGCATGAGCGCCGGCAACACGCTGGCCGAGGCGCAGGTGCAGTGCCTGTCGGAGATCTTCGAGCGCGCGGTCAAGCGCGAGATCCTCGAAGGCGAGCTGGCCCTGCCCGACGTGCCGCAGGACGTCATCGCCAAGTACCCCGGCATCCTCGCCGGCATCCAGGGCCTGGAGGCCCAGGGCTTCCCGGTGCTGGTCAAGGATGCGTCGCTGGGCGGTGAGTTCCCGGTAATGTGCGTGACCCTGATGAACCCGCGCACCGGCGGCGTGTTCGCCTCGTTCGGCGCGCACCCAAGCCTTGAAGTGGCGCTGGAACGCAGCCTCACCGAGCTGCTGCAAGGGCGCAGCTTCGAGGGTCTGAATGACCTGCCGCAGCCGACCTTCGAAAGCCAGGCGGTGACCGAGCCGAACAACTTCGTCGAGCACTTCATCGACTCCAGCGGCGTGGTGTCGTGGCGCTTCTTCAGTGCCAGGGCCGACTTCGAGTTCGTCGAGTGGGACTTCTCCGGCCAGGGTGAAAACTCCAACGCCGAAGAAGCTGCCACCCTGTTCGGCATCCTCGAAGGCATGGGCAAGGAAGTGTACATGGCGGTGTACGAGCACCTGGGTGCCACCGCCTGCCGCATCCTGGTACCAGGCTACTCGGAGATCTACCCGGTCGACGACCTGGTGTGGGACAACACCAACAAGGCGCTGCTGTTCCGTGCCGACATCCTCAACCTGCACCGCCTGGACGATGACGCCCTGCAAGCGCTGGTCGAGCGCCTAGAAGACAGCGAACTGGACGACTACACCGACATCACCACGCTGATCGGCATCGAGTTCGACGACAACACGGTGTGGGGTCAGTTGACCATCCTGGAGCTCAAGCTGCTGATTCACCTGGCGCTGGAGCGTTTCGAGGAGGCCAAGGAGCTGGTGGAGACCTTCCTGCAGTACAACGACAACACCGTCGAGCGCGGGTTGTTCTACCAGGCGTTGAACGTGGTGCTGGAAGTGGTGCTGGACGACGAGATGGCGCTTGAAGACTACGCCGTCAACTTCCGGCGCATGTTCGGGGACGAGCGCATGGATGCCGTACTGGGCTCGGTGGATGGCAGCGTGCGTTTCTACGGCCTGACCCCCACCAGCATGAAGCTCGAAGGTCTGGACCGTCACCTGCGCCTGATCGACAGCTACAAGAAGCTGCACGCGGCACGTGCCCGTGCGGTAGCGGGCACACGCTGATACAACGCCGATCCTGCAGGCCATGGCCTGCAGGATCGGCGTTGCCAGGCTTGTTCGTTCGCCAACAGGTCGCGGTGGCGGCCAACAAGCCTCAAGCGATCACCCCAGTTCGTTGCGCAACAAGCGGGCAGCACTCACCATGTTCGCCAGCGCCGCCTCGGTTTCCGGCCAGCCGCGGGTCTTCAGGCCGCAGTCCGGGTTGACCCACAGGCGCTCGACCGGAATGCGCCGGGCAGCCTTGCGCAGCAGCTCGGCCATTTCCGAAGCCTCCGGCACCCGGGGCGAGTGGATGTCGTAAACCCCCGGGCCGATCTCGTTCGGGTAGTGGAAGGCTTCGAATGCCTCCAGCAGTTCCATGTCCGAACGCGAGGTTTCGAGGGTGATCACGTCGGCATCCATGGCGGCAATCGATTCGATCACATCGTTGAACTCGCTGTAGCACATGTGGGTGTGGATCTGGGTTTCGTCGCGCACGCCCGAGGCGCACAGGCGAAACACTTCGGTAGCCCAGTCCAGGTACTGCTGCCACTGCGCCCGGCGCAGCGGCAGGCCCTCGCGAAACGCCGCCTCGTCGATCTGCACGATCTTGATGCCGGCCGCCTCCAGGTCCACCACTTCATCGCGGATGGCCAGCGCCAGTTGCCGCGCCTGCACCTCGCGCGACACATCTTCACGCGGGAACGACCACATCAGCAGGGTCACCGGCCCTGTCAGCATGCCCTTCATCACCTTGTCGGTCAGGCCCTGTGCGTAGCGGATCCACTCCACCGTCATGGCATGCGGTCGACTCAGGTCGCCGAAGATCACCGCCGGTTTCACACAGCGCGAACCGTAGCTCTGCACCCAGCCGAAGCGGGTGAACACGTACCCATCGAGCTGCTCGGCAAAGTACTCGACCATGTCGTTGCGCTCGGCTTCACCGTGCACCAGCACGTCCAGGCCCAGGCGCTCCTGCACCTGCACGGCGTGGCGAATCTCGCTGTGCATCGCCTCCACGTATTGGCCCTCGCTCAGCTTGCCCTGCCTGAACGACTGGCGTGCCAGGCGAATCGAACCGGTCTGCGGGAACGAACCGATAGTGGTGGTCGGCAACAGCGGCAGGTCCAGGCGGGCACGCTGGCGGGCGATTCGCGTGGCAAAGGGCGAGTGGCGCTGGCTGTCCTTCTCGCTGATGGCTGCCACACGGGCCTGCACCGCCGGCTTGTGGATGCGCGTGGAGGCAGCGCGGCTGGCCTGCACCGCACGGCTGCGGGCCAGGGCCTGCACCACCGGGGCCGCCTCGGGCTGGTCGAGGGCATGGGCCAGGATCGCGACTTCCTCGCACTTCTGCACGGCAAAGGCCAGCCAGCTCTTGAGCTCGGCATCGAGCGTGTCTTCACGGCCCAGGTCTACCGGGCTGTGCAGCAACGAGCACGACGGCGCCACCCACAGACGCTCGCCCAGGCGCTCATGGGCGTGCTGCAGCACGGCCAGGGCCTTGTCCAGGTCGCAGCGCCACACGTTGCGGCCGTTGACCACACCCAGCGACAGCACCTTGTAGGCCGGCAGGCGGTCGAGAATGGTCGGGTACTGCTCGGGGGCGCGCACCAGGTCGATGTGCAATCCGTCGACCGGCAGGTTGGCCGCCAGCCCCAGGTTCTCCTCCAGGCCACCGAAGTAGGTGGCAACCAGCTTTTTCAGCGGGTCGCGCTGGATCAGGTTGTAGGCACGCTCGAAGGCGTTCTTCCACGCCTGCGGCAGGTCCAGCGCCAGGATCGGCTCGTCGATCTGCACCCACTCCACACCCTGTGCAGCCAGGCGCTGGAAAATCTCGCCGTACAGCGGCAGCAGGCGCTCGAGCAGCTCGAGCTTGTCGAAGTCGCCGCCCTTGGTCTTGCCCAGCCACAGGTAGGTCAGCGGGCCGATCACCACCGGCTTGACGTCGTGGCCCAGGGCCCTGGCCTCGGCCACTTCCTCGAACAATTGTTCCCAGCCCAGGCCGAACTGCTGGTCGGCGCTGAATTCAGGCACCAGGTAGTGGTAGTTGGTGTCGAACCACTTGGTCATCTCCTGGGCATGCGCACCGCCACAGCAGCTGTCGCTGACGCCACGCGCCATGCCGAACAGGGTCTGCAGGATGGCCTTGCCGTGCTGCGGGCGAAAGCGCTCGGGCACCACGCCGAACATCAGCGAATGGGTCAGTACCTGGTCGTACCAGGCAAAATCGCCCACCGGCAGCAACTGGATGCCGGCCTGGCGCTGCAGGGCCCAGTGGGCCTTGCGCAGTTCGCTGCCCACAGCACGCAGGCCCGCCTCGTCGAGCTCGCCTTTCCAGAACGCTTCCTGCGCCTTTTTCAGTTCGCGGTCGCGACCGATACGGGGGAATCCGAGTGAGTGGGCCAGTGCCATGACAATGCTCTCCTTAGGGGGTGATGGCAGCCATTGTCGTCAGGGCCGCAGAATGAGACAAACTCATTTAATTTCACATCAAATCAAGTTCTGCTCATGTAAAGACATCGACAGCGCTGCGCCTGGAGGCGCAACCGGCTGGCCGGACAGGGTTGCGAGGCCCCTGATCTGCGCCTAAGGTCAAACGACCCCGAAGCGAGATGACGTCATGCCCAACGCCTCGAACCCCGCCGTACTTGCCCTGATCGGCAACACCCCGATGGTGCAGGTGAGCCGCTTCGATACCGGCCCCTGCACACTGTTCCTCAAACTCGAATCACAGAACCCCGGCGGCTCGATCAAGGACCGCATCGGCCTGGCCATGATCGATGCCGCCGAGCGCGACGGGCGCCTGCGCCCCGGCGGCACCATCGTCGAGGCCACCGCCGGCAACACCGGCCTGGGCCTGGCGCTGGTCGGGCGGGCCAAGGGCTACCGAGTGGTGCTGGTGGTGCCCGACAAGATGTCCACCGAGAAGGTGCTGCACCTCAAGGCCATGGGCGCCGAGGTGCACATCACCCGCTCCGACGTCGGCAAGGGCCACCCCGACTATTACCAGGACGTGGCCGCACGGCTGGCGGCGGACATCCCCGATGCGTTCTTCGCCGACCAGTTCAACAACCCCGCCAACCCGCTGGCCCACGAGACCAGCACCGCCCCGGAAATCTGGGCGCAGACCCAGCACGATGTGGACGCCATCGTGGTCGGCGTGGGCTCGGCCGGCACCCTTACCGGGCTGACCCGTTTCTTCAAGCGCGTGCAGCCGGGCCTGGCCATGGTGCTGGCCGACCCGGTGGGCTCGGTGATGGCCGAGTACAGCCGCAGCGGCACCCTGATCACGCCTGGGGCGTGGGCAGTGGAAGGCATCGGCGAGGACTTCGTGCCCTCGATCGCCGACCTCTCCAGCGTGCGCCAGGCCTACTCGATCAGCGACGAAGAAAGCTTCGAGCATGCGCGTCAGCTGCTGCGCGCCGAAGGCATTCCGGGCGGCTCCTCCACCGGCACCCTGCTGGCCGCCGCGCTGCGCTACTGCCGCGAGCAGACCGAACCCAAGCGGGTGGTCAGCTTTGTGTGCGACACCGGCACGCGCTACCTGTCCAAGGTCTACAACGACCAGTGGATGACCGACCAGGGCCTGCTGCAGCGCACCCGCTACGGCGACCTGCGCGACCTCATCGCGCGGCGCTTCGAGGATGGCCGGGTGATCAGCGTGCGCCCCGACGACACCCTGCTCACTGCCTTCCAGCGCATGCGCCTGGCCGACGTGTCGCAATTGCCGGTGCTGGTCGACGGCCAGCGCCTGGTGGGCGTGATCGATGAATCCGACATCCTGCTGGGCATGCATGAAGACCCGTCGCACTTCTCCCTGAGCGTAGCCAGCGCCATGACCGACCAGCTGGAAACCCTGCCGCCGTCTGCCAGCCTGGCGGCGCTGCAGGCCGAACTGGACCGTGGCCTGGTGGCGATCATTGCCGACGCCTCGGGCTTTCACGGCCTGATCACCCGTGTCGATATGCTTAACCACTTGCGCAGAGCACTCCCATGACCCAGCACGACAAGACCGCCTTCGCCACCCGCGTGATCCATGCAGGGCAATCGCCCGACCCGTCCACCGGCGCGCTGATGCCGCCGATCTATGCCAACTCCACCTACATCCAGCAGAGCCCCGGCGTGCACAAGGGCCTGGACTACGGGCGCTCGCACAACCCCACGCGCTGGGCACTGGAGCGCTGCGTGGCCGATCTGGAGGGCGGCACCCAGGCGTTCGCCTTCGCCTCCGGGCTGGCGGCGATCTCGGCGGTGCTCGAACTGCTGGATGCCGGCTCCCACATCGTTTCGGGCAATGACCTGTACGGCGGCACCTTCCGCCTGTTCGAACGGGTGCGTCGACGCAGCGCCGGGCACCGCTTCAGCTTCGTCGACCTGTCCGACCTTGCCGCGTTCGAGGCAGCGTTGCAGGACGACACGCGCATGGTGTGCATCGAAACCCCGAGCAACCCGCTGCTGCGCCTGAGCGACCTGGCGGCCATCGCACGCCTCTGCCGTGCACGCGGCATCCTCTGCGTGGCCGACAACACCTTTGCCAGCCCATGGATCCAGCGCCCGCTGGAACTGGGTTTCGACATCGTGGTGCACTCGAGCACCAAGTACCTCAACGGGCATTCGGACGTGATCGGCGGCATTGCCGTGGTGGGTGACAACGCCGAGCTGGCCGAGCGCCTGGGCTTCATACAGAACGCGGTGGGCGCCATCGCCGGCCCGTTCGATGCCTTCCTCACCTTGCGCGGGGTCAAGACCCTGGCCCTGCGCATGGAGCGCCACTGCAGCAATGCCCTGGCACTGGCGCAGTGGCTCGAACAGCAACCGCAGGTGGCGCGTGTGTACTACCCCGGCTTGCCCTCGCACCCGCAGCACGCCCTGGCGCGCCAGCAGATGCACGGTTTTGGCGGGATGATCTCGCTCGACCTGGCTACCGACCTGGCCGGTGCCCGACGCTTCCTGGAGCAGGTACAGATCTTTGCCCTGGCCGAAAGCCTGGGCGGTGTGGAAAGCCTGATCGAGCACCCGGCGATCATGACCCATGCCACCATCCCCGAGCAGACGCGCGCGCAACTGGGCATTGGCGACGCCCTGGTGCGCCTGTCGGTAGGCGTGGAAGACCTCGATGACCTGCGCGCAGACCTGGCCCAGGCACTCGCACGTATCTGACCCCCATCAGCGCAAGCCAGCCCCTTGCTTGCGCTGATTGCCCAATGCCCGCCGGCTGAATATACTTGATAACTATTCTCATTCGGTACGGGCGCCACACGATGACCTCCCCTCCTTGCGGCTACCGTACCAACGTGGCCAGCCTCTACAGCGACAATCACGGCTGGATCCAGCAGTGGCTGGCGCGGCGTCTGGGCAACGTGCACGATGCCGCAGAGCTGGCCCACGACGTATTCCTGCGCCTGCTCGCGCAACCGCGCGAGTTCAGTAGCGACGGGCATGCGCGGGCCTACCTGAGTACGGTGTCCAAACACCTGTATGTGGATTTCCAGCGCCGCAAGCAGGTCGAGCGTGCATGGCAGCAGACGCTGGCCAACCAGCCGCAACGCATCGCCCCCTCCGAAGAGCACCAGGCGTTGATCCTGGAGACTCTGGGCCAATTGCAGGCCATGCTCGAACGCTTGCCGGCACCTGTGGCCGAAGCCTTTTGCCTGGCGCAATTGCAGGGCCTGAACTATCGCCAGATCGCCACGCAGCTGGGTGTAAGCGAACGCACGGTCACCAAGTACATGGCCCAGGCCATGCTCCAATGCCTGCTGCTGGAAGTGGAACTGGACGGGGCCTTGCTGTGAGCGCGGCCCTGGACTCTGCCACCCTGGAGCAGGCCGCCGACTGGTTCGCACGCCTGCGCGCCGCGCCAGCCGATGCGGCCTTGCGGGGCCAGTGGCAACAGTGGCTGGAACAACAGGAACAGCACCGTATCGCCTGGACCTACGTGGAGCGCATCAGCCAGCGCTTCGACAGCCTGCAACCGCAAGCCGGGGCGGCGCATCAGACGCTCGCCAGCCTGCGGCGCATGCAACGCTCCCGCCGCCAGGTGCTAAGCAGCCTGTGCGTGCTCAGCGGTGGGGCGACGCTGGGCTGGCTGGGCTGGCAACGCCACTGGGTGGACGACCTGCAAGCGCTCACTGCCGGCACCACCACCGCAGTGGGCGAGGTACGTCGCCAGGTGCTGGCCGACGGCACCCTCCTGTGGCTCAACAGCGCCACCGCCCTGGATGTACAACTGGACGGGCAGCGCCGGCTGCTGACCCTGTACAGCGGTGAAGTGCTGATCGAGACCGCCGCTGAGGCGCGGCCCTTCCAGGTGCAGACCCGGGCCGGCAGCCTGGTGCCCCTGGGTACGCGCTTCAGCGTGCGCCAGCAGGGCGCCCGCACCCTGCTCAACGTGTACGACGGCGCGGTACGCGCCACCTGTGCCGCCAGCGCAATACAGCGGGTGGCCAATGCGGGGCAGGGCCTGGGCTTCGATGCCAGCACCATGGCCGCCACCACGCCGGCCTGCGCCCAACGCCAGGCCTGGAGCCAAGGCCTGCTGGTGGCGCAGGACATGCCACTGGGGGATTTCATTGCAGAGCTGGCCGACCATCGGCGCGGGCACCTGGCGGTGAACCCGCTGATCGCATCATTAAGGGTCATGGGCACCTACCCGCTCAACGATACCGACCAGGTGCTTGCCATGCTCGAAAGCGCCTTGCCGGTGCGAGTGTCACGACGCTTCGACTGGTGGGTGACCCTGGAGCCTGCCGAAAAATAAAAAGCGTCAGGTGCTTCCGGTTTTTGCGGCTCATTCGAATTAGAGGAGAACACCCTTTCACCCCTGCGCGCCCGAAGGATTCTGCATGCCACTCGCCTCTTCCCCTGCCCTGTTGAAACGCCCCCTGGCCCTGCTCATTGCACTCGCCAGCGGCGCCGCCACCGCCGCGCCACTGGACATCCCCGCCGGCCCCCTGGCCAGCCAGTTGAACCAGCTGGCAAGCCAGGCCGGTATCTACCTGGCCAGCGACGCCGCCCTGACCGCCGGCAAACAGAGCCGGCCCGTGACCGGTGCAAGTACCCCTGAGCAGGCCCTGCACGGCATGCTTGCCGGCACGGGCCTGAGCGTGGTGCGCACTGGCGAAAACCGCTACCAGCTGATCACCGCCCCCACCGGCAACGCCGTGGAACTGGGCGCCACCAGCATCAACGGCGCAGGCCTGGGCGAGACCACCGAGAACACCGGCGCCTACACCACCGGCCAGACCCGCACCGCCACCAAGCTCGGCCTGTCATTGCGCCAAACCCCGCAGTCGGTCACCGTGATCCCGCGCCAGGTACTGGACGACCACAAGCTTGCCTCGCTCGACGATGTGGTCAAGTTCACCCCCGGCCTGTCGAGCAACCACCGCGACAGCGACCGCTATACCTTCTACTCGCGCGGTTTCCAGATCCAGAACATACATTACGACGGCATCCCGACCCAGGTGGCCAACGAGTCGCAGCAATTCACCAGCACCCTGTCGGACATGGCGATCTACGACCGTGTCGAAGTGGTGCGCGGTGCCACCGGCCTGCTCAGCGGTGCGGGCTCGCCCTCGGCCACCCTGAACCTGGTGCGCAAGCGGCCCACGGCCGACTTCCAGGGCTACGTCTCGGGAGAAGCCGGGGCCTGGGACCGCTACCGGGGCGAATTCGACGTCGCCGGCCCGCTGACCGACTCGGGTGCGGTGCGCGGCCGCCTGGTCAGCGCCTATGAAACCGCCAACTCGTTCGTCGACTGGTACAAGACCGACAAGCGCGTGATCTACGGCGCACTGGATTTCGACCTGAGCGAAAGCACCCTGCTACGCGTGAGCCTGGACTACCAGAACAACAACTCCGACGGGGTCAGCTTCGGGCACATTCCGCTGTTCAACAACAATGGCAGCGCGACGAACTTTTCCCGCTCGTTCAACCCCGGAGCCCGCTGGAGCTACCTGGACAACACCCAGTACAACTTCACCAGCGTGCTGGAGCAGAAACTCGCCAACGACTGGAGCCTCAAGGCGTCCTACAGCCACCAGTACGCCTACCGCCGCGGCGTGACCGGTTCGGCCAGTGCCGGGGCGCCCGACCCGCAGACCGGCACCGGCGTGTCGATGTACATCAACCGCCTGGACAGCTACCAGACCCAGGACAACGCCGACCTGTACGCCAGCGGCCCGTTCGAGCTGGGTGGGCGCGAGCATGAACTGGTGGTGGGTGCCAACATCGCCTACACCCACCTCAACTACCCGACCTATCAACGTGCCAACCCGGCGGTCGACGATATCAACCAGTGGGATGGCAACCCGGGCGGCAAGCCGCACCTGTCCAAGACCGAAGAAAGCCTGACCCGCCTGAGCCAGTCGGGCACCTACACGGCCCTGCGCCTCAAACCCTATGACCCGCTGTCGATCATCCTCGGCACCCGGGTCAGTTGGTGGGATCAGAAAGACGACAGCAGCGACGAACCGACCGGCGCCAGCACCAGCCGCGACCGTACCAGAAAATCCGGCGTGGTCACCCCGTATGCCGGTGTGGTGCTGGACCTGAACGACACCTTCTCGGTGTACGCCAGCTACACCAACATCTTCCAGCCGCAGACCTACTACAAGACTGCCAGCAACACCTCGCTGGAGCCGCTGCAAGGCGACAACTACGAACTGGGCATCAAGGGCGAGTTCTACGACGGTGCGCTGAATGCGAGCCTGGCACTGTTCGAAGTGCAGCAGAAGAACACCCCGCAGTACGTCGGCGAGTCCCCCCAAGGGCGCGAAATCTACCGGGCCATTGCCGGTACCACCACGCGCGGCATCGAAACCGAAGTGTCCGGCGAAGTGCTGCCGGGCTGGAACATCATCGGCGGCTATACCTACCGTGAATCCCACGACAAGGACGGCAATCGGGTCGAAACCAACCAGCCGATGAACCTGTTCAAGCTCGGCACCACCTACCGCCTGCCGGGGCAGCTGAACCGCCTGACCGTGGGCGGCAACCTGGTCTGGCAGAGCGACATCTACGCGGTCAACGGCACCTACGGCACCAAGGCACACCAGGGTGACTACGGGGTGGTCGGGTTGCTGGCCAACTATGCGGTGGATGAACACCTCACGGTCGGCCTGAACCTCAACAACCTGTTCGACACCCATTACTACGACGGCCTGGGCACCTTCAACTCAGGCTCCTACGGCGAACCGCGCAATGCCATGGTGAATGCCAAGTGGACGTTCTGAGGCTGCATCAAGTGCGAACGTAGCGCTGCGCCAGCAACTGCAGCAGCTGATCGTCGGCACCCGCCGCACCGATCACCTGCAGCCCCACCGGCATGCCCCGCACCTGCCCTGCCGGCAGGCTGATGGCCGGCAGGCCGGTGAGGTTCCAGGCACTGGTGTAACTGAGCACTGCAGCACGCACGTCGATACGTTGCTCACCCACCTGTACCTCGCGTGCATCCACCGGCGTCGCGGTGATCGGCACGCTGGCCGAGACCAGGAAGTCATAACGCTCGAACAGCCGCGCCATCGCCGCCTTGAGCCGAGCCTGGCCGGCCTGGGCGCGAATGTACTGCCAGCCCCTGACCTCGCGTGACAGCTCAAGGCGTTCGCGCACCTCCTGCTCGAACAGCTGCGGCGCCGTCTGCATGCGCTCGGCATGCACGTCGTAGGCCTCGGCGCGCTGCAGGGTGAGCAAGGTGTCCTTGAGCTGCGCCACCAACGGCTCCAGCTCGCCGGTCTGCTCCAGTGCATCGCCAAACAGCTGCTGCGCAGCCTGGTACACCTGCCCCTGAACGTCGGCGTCCAATGGCCCGAAAGTGCCCGGCTCGATCCAGCCTACACGCAGCGGGCGACGCAGCGTGGCCGGCGCGCAGGTACGCGCGGCGATCACTTCGAACACTACCCGGGCATCGTCGACATGGTTGGCAATCGGGCCCACGTGGTCGAGGCTCGACGACAGCGGGAACACCCCGTCCAGCGGCACGGCAGCGAACGACGGCTTGAAGCCGACCGCGCCGCACAACGCCGCCGGAATGCGGATCGAGCCGCCGGTGTCGGTGCCCAGTGCCAGCGGCACCATGCCGCTGGCCACCGCCGCTGCACTGCCAGCGCTCGAACCGCCGGTGATGCAGCGCGCATCCCACGGGTTGCGCGCCGCGCCCTGCAGCGAGCGGTCGCCGGTGGGGCCATAGGCGAACTCGTGGGTCAGGGTCTTGCCCACGATTACCGCGCCGCCCTCGCGCAGGCGCTGCACGCACAGGGCGTCCTGCGTGGGGCGAAAGCCTTCGAAGTGCGCCGAACCATAGGTGGTCACGTGGTCGAAGGTGTCGATGTTGTCCTTGATCGCTACCGGTATGCCGTGCAGCGGGCCCAGGTCCAGGCCCTGGGCAAACAGTTCGTCGGCCTTGCGCGCCTGCGCCAGCGACACTTCGGCATCCACGGCGACAAAGGCATTCAGTGCCGGGTTCAGGCGCTCGATGCTGTCGAGCGCGGCCTGGGTCAGCTCGACACTCGTCAGGCTGCCGGCGCGCAGGCGCCGCGCCAGGTCGCCGACCGACAGGCCAAAAAAGTATCCAGTGTGGGTTGGCTTGGCCAGGTTCATACAGGCAACTCCATCAAACCGTTGCAGGTGTAGGGGAAGGGACAACCTGCCGGCTGCCGGGGCGCACCATCAGCATCGCGCTCATGCCCAGGGCCGTGGCCACGGCGGCGGCCACGAACATCGACGAGTAGCCATAGCGCACGGTCAGGTAGCCGGTGAGCATCGGCGCGATGAACGAGGCGGTGTTGGCGATGAAGTGGGTCATGCCGCTGTAGGCACCGACGCGGTTGGATGGCGCGGTGTCGATCACCACGGCCCAGTAGACCGAGTTGGGCAGCGCGTTGAGGGCGTTGGCCAGGGTCATCAGGGCGATCACGCCCCATACGGTCTGGGCCTGCGACACCAGCATGAAGCACAGCGTGGTCAGCAGCAGGCAGGTTGCGGCCAGCCAGCTGCGCGCCACCTTCAGGTTGCCGGTGCGGCGCAGCAGCAGGTCGGAGATCTTGCCGCCCAGCAGCACGGTGAAGCAGGCGCCGGTCCACGGGATCATGCCCATGTACCACAGCGACGACAGGTTGTAGTGGAACTCGTCCTGCAGGTACTTGGGGGTCCAGGTCAGCAGCAGGAAGGTGACGTACACGAACGAGAAGTAGCCCACCGCATTGAGCAGCAGGTCTTTGTTCTTGAAGAAGTGCCAGATCGGCGCAACGCTGGTGGTCGGGGTGCTGGCGTTGGCGGCAGCGGCACGCTCCTGGCGCAGGAACTCGCGCTCGGCCTCGGACACCCGCGGGTTTTCATCCGGGGTGTTGGTGAAGCGGGTCATGAAGAAGATCAGCAGCGCCAGGCTGACCACGCCCAGTACCACGAACATGCTGCGCCAGTCGCCGGTCAGGGTCTGCAGGCCGACCGCCACCGGGGCGGTGAGCAAGGCGCCCAGCGGTGTGCTGAGCAGGCCCACCGAGACCACGAAGCCGCGTTCCTTGGGCGTGGCCCAGTTGGCCACGCTCTTGTTGATCACCGAGTACGCCGGGCCTTCGGCAAAGCCGAACAGCACGCGGATGGTGGCAAAGCCGGCCATGGCCGAACCGCCCATGAAGGCCAGGCCCATGTCGCCGGCAAAGGCGGTGGCGATCTCGAAGATCGACCAGGTGCCGCCGGCGATCAGCCATACGCGCTTGGCGCCGAAACGGTCGGCCAGGATGCCGCCGATCAACGCACCGACGATGTAGCCGTAACCGAAATAGCCCAGCACGTTGCCCCAGTCGGCCTTGTCGAAACCGTACTCGGGGAGAATGCTGGCCGAGGCATACGAAATGGCACCACGATCGATGTAGTTGAGCAGCGCCATCAGCATGATCAGGAAGAAAATCTGGTAGCGAAAGCGCGGAACGGGTGGGTTGTTCATAGGGATCTGACTCTTCAAGTGATGGCAGAAGTCAAAAATGCGGCCGCGTCCGGCGTATTTTTATTGTGTTGCCCAAACGTTTGGGTTGAGCGAATGTATTCACACAAAAACATTTAGTCAATCGTTTGGGTAAAGGTTGTTTGCCGAGACAAGCCGTCGATTGGGTTAGAATCGCGCCCCGAAATCAGCCACGGTTGGAAGCCCCTCGAACATGCCCACTCCATCACGCCCTGCCACCTTGAAGTCCATGGCAACCGCCCTCGGGGTGCACGTTTCCACCGTGTCGCGGGTGCTCAATGGCGACCCTGCCGGGGTCGAGCGCGCGGCATCGGCCGAGGTGGTGGCGCGTATTCGCGCGTTGGCGAAAGAGCTGGATTATCGGCCGAACACGCAGGCATCCAACCTGAAGTTGCGCAAAAGCCAGGAGATCTGCGTGCTCATGCCGCGCCTTACCGACCTGGTGATGGCGACCATCTACGACAGCATCGACGCCGCCGCCGAACAGGCTGGCTACCTGACCTTCGTGTCCAATACCGACGATCAGCAACCCCGCCAGCTGGCGCGGGCCGAGCATGCCCTGCGCCGCTCGGTGGCGGGGTTGATCGTGGGCGACTCGCATGTGGGCGAGCAGCAGCCATTGCTGGAGCTGCTGGGGCGCAAGCACATCCCCTACGTGCTGGTCAGCCGGCAGATTGCCGGGCACCTCACGGCGGGCAGCGATGACGAGTTGGGCGGCTGGCTGGCGGCCGAGCACCTGTACCGCCTGGGCTGTCGCGACGTGGCGATCCTGGCGGGCGAGCGGCACGCCTCCACCGGTGCCGACCGCACCCGCGGCTTTACCCGGTACTACCGCGAACAGGGCATTACCCTGCGCCCGGAATGGACGCTCAATGGCCCGTTCGACAGCCTCACCGGGCACAAGCAGGGCGAGTACCTGCTGGGGTTGAACCCGCGCCCCCAGGCGTTTTTCGCGGTGAACGACTTTCTGGCCATCGGCCTGATGGGCGCCGCGCGGGACAAGGGCCTGGAGCCGGGCAAGGACATCGCCGTGGTGGGTTTCAACGACACACCATTGGCCAACGAACTGATCGTGCCGCTGACCAGCGTGCGCCTGCCGCTGGCCGAGATGGGTCGGCATGCAGTGGAGTTGCTGCTCAAGCGCATCAAGGGTGAAGCGGTGGAGTCGATCATTCTGGCGCCGCAGTTGCAGGTGCGGGCGAGCTCGGGATTGCGGGTGGCTGGCTGAAGAACGGCTGGCAAAGAGGCCCGCACGCCCACCAATTGCATCGCGCCCTGCTCCCCGCATAGAATGCGAACGATTCACAATCACTTCTTGCGCGCAGGCCCCGACCGACGATGCCCACCAGCGACACGCTCCCTCCGTCCGAGGTCGACCTGCTCTACCGTACCCACCACTCCTGGCTCAACACCTGGCTGCAGCGCCGCGTTGGCTGTCACGCCCACGCCGCCGACCTGGCCCAGGACACCTTCGTGCGCCTGCTCAAGGCTCGCCACGCGCACCCGCTCAAGCAGCCGCGTGCCTACCTGAGCAGCATCGCCCGCGGCCTGATGATCGACCAGTTCCGCCGCCGCGCGCTGGAACAGGCCTACCTCGAAAGCCTGGCCCACCTGCCCGCCGCGCACGCGCCCAGCGAAGAACAGCGCTGGATGATCCTCGATACCCTGCAACGCCTCGACCGCCTGCTGATGCAGCTCAAGCCACGGGTGCGCCAGGTGTTTCTGCACGCGCAACTGGACGACATGAGCTGCCCGAAAATCGCCGAACAGCTGGGTGTGTCCCGCGCCACGGTGGAGCGCGACCTGGCCAAGGCCATGGGCGTCTGCTATCGGTTGCGCCATGCCCGAGGCTGAGCCAGCACCGGGCCAGGCCCACGTCGACCAGGCCATCGAATGGCTGGTGCAACTGCGCTACAACACGCCCACCGTACAGGCCGAACAGGCCTTTGGTCGCTGGCTCGACCAGCACCCGCACAACGCCCTGGCCTGGGCCCAGGTCCAGGCCATGAGCGAGGAGTTCAGCAGCCTGCCCCGCGAGCTCAGTCGGCGCACCCTGGAGGGCACGCAGCGACGCAGCATCGGCCGGCGCGACAGCCTCAAGCTGCTGGGCCTGCTCGGCGCCGCCGGCACCCTGGGCTGGGTCGGTCGCGAGCCGCTCGGGCTGCCCACCCTGCTGGCCGACAAGCACACCGCCACCGGTGAGCGGCGCACCTTCCACAACAACGACGGCAGCGTGATCCAGCTCAACACCGCCAGCGCCATCGACCTGCGCTTCGCGGCCGACCTGCGCGCGCTGAGCCTGATCCAGGGCGAGGTGTCCATCGATACCGGCAACGACCCACGCCCACTGCGCGTGACCACCCGTGACGGTGTACTGCAAACGCAAGGCTCGCAATTGCTGGTACGCGAACGTACCGACGGCACCCTGCTGGCGGTGCGCCAGGGCAGTGTGACGCTGTACCCCGGCAACGGCACCGCGCCGCGCATCGCCCGCCCCGGCGAGCAACTGCTGTTCAGCGCCAGCGGCCAGGTCGGCCCGGCCGTGACTCACGCCGACCCGTGGGGCTGGCGCGAAGGCGTGCTCAGCGTGCAGCGGATGCCCCTGGGCGAGTTCATCGCCGAGCTGTCGCGCTACCGCCCCGGCGTGCTGCGCTGCGCCGAGGCGGTGGCCGGGTTGAAGGTGTTCGGCACCTATCAGCTGGCCGACACCGACCAGATCCTGGCGCTGGTGGCCGAGGCACTGCCGATTCGCATCGACTACCGCACCCGCTACTGGGTCAGTGTCAGCCCGGCTTGAATCTGTTTGAAAAATAAATGAGGTGGTTTCTCATTCAGCTTCGGCCTGTAGGGATAAAGGCGAAACGTCTGTCTCTTCTCAGGAGCCCCGAATGATCCACCCCAGTGTTGCCCGCCCCGATCCCCTTCAGCGCGCCGTGCGTGGCGCCTTGCTCGGCCTGGCCCTGAGCGCCGCCGCTGCGCCGTTGCTGGGCGCTGCCGCACCTGCGGCCACCCAGCAGGTGCAACGCTGGAACATTCCCGCAGGGCCCCTGGACGCAGCGCTTGAGCAGATGGCCCGCCAGGGTGGGCTGAACCTGTCGTATGACGCCGCCAGCCTGCAGGGCAAGACCACCGCCGGCGTGTCCGGCAGCCACGACAACGCCCAGGCCCTGGCGCTGCTGTTGCAGGGCAGCGGCGTGCAGGTACAGCAGAAGTCGGCCAACAGCTTCCTGCTGCTGCCGGCGGTGGACATCGGCGACGCCCTGGAGCTGGGCGCCACCAGCATCTCCAGCGACCGCCTGGGCGAAACCACCGAGCACAGCGGCTCGTACACCACCGGTGCGGTGACCATCGGCAAGATGCCCCAGACCCTGCGCCACACGCCGCAATCGGTGTCGGTGCTGACCCGCCAGCGCCTGGACGACCAGAACATCACCAACCTCACCACCCTGATGGAGCAGACCCCGGGTGTGGTGGTCGACTACGTCGACAGCGAGCGCGTCACCTACTACTCGCGCGGCTACCAGATCGACGCCATCCAGTATGACGGCGCCACCGTGGTGCAAGGCAGTGGCGGCGGCTCGTTCATCCAGAGTGACTCGGCGATCATCGACCGCGCCGAGATCCTGCGCGGCGCCACCGGCATGCTGCGCGGCGCGGGCAACCCCTCGGGCACCGTCAACCTGGTGCGCAAGCGCCCTACCCGGGACTTCCAGGCCTCGGCCAGCGTCACTGCCGGCTCCTGGGATGCGCAGCGCTACGTGGCCGACCTGTCGGGCGCGTTGACCGACAACGGCGCGATCCGAGGCCGCATGATCGCCGTGCACGATGACAAGGACTCGTTCCAGGACAGCCGCATGGAGCGCAAGAACGTGTTCTACGGCGTGCTGGCCGCCGACCTGGGCGAACGCACCACACTCACCGGTGGCATCGAATACACCGAGCTGGAGGCCACCGGCTCGTGGGGCGGCCTGCCGGCCAACTTCGATGGCTCGCCGCTGAAGCTCTCGCGCAGCACCTACCTGGGCGCCGACTGGAACCGCTGGAACCGCAGCAACCTGCAGACCTTCGCCGAACTCGAGCATGTGTTCGACAACGACTGGACGCTCAAGGTATCGGGCACCCGCACGCAGTTTCGCCTCGACGACCACGGCTTCAAGCAGACCTACTTCACCCGCGCCAGCACCACCAACCCCTACCTGATGAACTACCAGGTGACCGAGGGCGACGGCGGCGAAAGCGAGCAGACCAACCTCAGCGCCACCCTCAACGGCCCCTTCCAGCTGCTGGACCGCGAGCACGAACTGATGGTGGGCGTGGAGCGCATCCGCAACGACTCCACTGCCTCGGCCACCAACTTCACGGCCTCCGGGGTGTTCGACATTCGCGAATGGGACCCCAAGACCAGCCTGCCCGAGCCGTCGATCAACATCAGCGCAAAGCCGGTGATGACCCGCACCACCCAGCAGGCGGCGCACGCCACCTGGCGCATCTCGCTGGCCGACCCGCTGACCGCGGTGATCGGCGCGCGCATCAACTGGTACGACTACGAGCAGGAAAACAACCTCAAGACCTCAGGCAAGTACAGCGTCGACCGCGAGATCGTGCCGTATGCGGCGCTGATCTACGACCTGAACAACAACCTGAGCCTGTACGGCAGCTACACCGAGATCTTCAACCCGCAAAGCGCCACCGATGCGTCCAACGCGGTGCTCGACCCGGTCACTGGCGAAGCCTACGAGCTGGGCGTGAAGGGCGAGTTCTACGATGGCAGGCTCAACACCTCGCTGGCGGTGTTCCGCATCTACCAGGTGGGCAACGCCCTGGATGACCTGGGCAGCCCCGACCCGTGCCTGCCCAACTACACCAGCGGCCACTGCAAGGTGGCCGCCGGCAAGAACCGCAGCGAAGGGTTCGAACTGGAAGTGACCGGCGAAGTGCTGCCCGGCTGGCAGGTGTCGGGGGGCTACACCTACACCACCACCGAGTACCTCAAGGACACCCTCAGCAACACCGGCAACGTGCTGCGCCCCACCGACCCCAAGCGCCAGTTGAAGCTGTTCACCAGCTACCGCCTGCCGGGGGCATACGACGCCTGGACCGTGGGTGGCGGGGTCAGTGCGCAAAGCGACATCTACTCGCGCAACGGCAATGCCGTGGCCTCGCAAAGCGGCTATGCGGTGTACAGCGCGCTGCTGGGCTACCGCTTCAACCAGCACTATTCGCTGCAGCTCAACGCCAACAACCTGTTCGACAAGCACTACTACAAGAAGGTGGGCGCCACGGCCACGGGGTACTACTACGGCGACCCGCGCAACGTCTCGCTGACCCTGCGCGCAAGCTTCTGAGGCCGGCCGCTACTGCGCGGTGCGGGCCGCATAGGCCTTGCGCCGCGAGCTACGGGCAAAGCACACGAACAGCGCGGCCATCGCCGCCAGTGCCATCGGCAGGCCATGGGGGGCGACGTCCATGGCCGCGCCACTGACCAGCGGCCCCACCAGGCTGCCCACACCCCACAACAGGCCGACGCTGGCATTGGCCGTGACCAGGTCCTGGCCCTTGAACTGCTGGCCGATCAGCACCAGCGCCAGGGTATACACCCCGCCCGCCACCGCCCCCAGCAGCACCAGCGCCGGCCACAGCAGCCACTGCACCTGGATCAGCCACGGCAGCGCCAGGCCGATCAGCATCGCCACCACGCCGCACACCAGGTGCACCGTGGTGCGCTCGCAGCGGTCGGCCAGCCAGCCCAGCGGCAACTGGAACAGCATGTCGCCGGTCAGGATCACCGTGACCATCAGCGCCGCCACGCCCACCGCATAGGCGTGGTTGGTGGCGTACACCGGCAGCAGCGAGAGAATCACCGCATCGAAGAACGAGAAGAACAGCACGCCCATGCACAGGGCCGGTGCCACACGAAAGAAGCCGCCCAGCGTAAAGCTCTTCTCGCCGTCGTCACCGTGCTCCACATAGTCGTTGGGCACTGTCCACACGATGCTCGCCAGGGCCAGGGCATAGCAGCCGCTGACCACGATGATCACCCAAGGGCTATGGGTGCCGAACAGCGCAAGCATGGTCGGGCCGAGCATCTGGCAACCGGTGAAGGCGGTGGCGTACAGCGCCATGACCTTGCCGCGGTTGTGCTCTTCGCTCAGTTCGTTGACCCAGGATTCGCCCAGGATGATCGCGATCCCCATGCCCACGCCCATGCCCAGGCGCAGCAGGCCGAGCAGCCAGGTGGAGTCGAACGCCCACTCGATCAGCCCCACGCTCAGGGCGCACAGGCCGAAGCTGAGCAGGTAGATGGTGCGCCGGGTGAGGTGGCGGCAGCAGGCGTCCACCAGGAACGCCGAGAGCATCATGCCGGCAGCGGGCGCGGCCGACAGGATGCCGATGTGCAGGGTGCTGGCCCCGGCATCGAGCAGGCGCAGGGAAACCAGTGGCAGGGTGGCGCCCAGGCTCAACCCTACGATCGAAACGGCGAACAGAAGGCCCGCCAGCAAACGCGTGTTCATCTACAACTCCGAAACCCGCCGACGCGCACATGCGCGCAGGCATCAACATGACTGTGTTCTGAAAGCGACGGTCAGTTCAGGCGCGCGGAGGAGAAAAGGTGAAGGCGAACAGGACGCTGCGCCGACGCTTGAGCACCGTATCGCACGGCCAGTCGCACAGCAGGGCCTGGACTACCGGCGGCTTTGCTGCGCAAGGACGGGAGAAACGTTTCATGGGTCGACTACAGGAAAAGGAAGGCCGGCACTCTAGGTGAAACCCCGGCCAGGCGTCAATCGCATCGACGCCTGGCCGGGGCGCTGTCAGCGCTTGCGCGTGGACGGCAGCAGAATCGCCAGCAGCCCGAACAGCGGCAGGTACGAGCACAACGTGTACACGTACTCGATGCCGTGAATGTCTGCCAGGTAGCCCAGCAGCGCCGCGCCGATACCGCCAAAGCCGAACATCAGGCCGAAGAAGATCCCCGCGATCATGCCCACGTTGCCCGGCACCAGCTCCTGCGCGTACACCACGATCGCCGAGAACGCCGAAGCCAGGATGAAGCCGATGATCACGCTGAGCACGCTGGTCCAGAACAGGTCGGCATACGGCAGCGCCAGGGTGAACGGCGCCACGCCCAGAATCGAGAACCAGATCACCGCCTTGCGCCCGATGCGGTCGCCGATCGGCCCGCCGAAGAAGGTCCCGGCAGCCACCGCCCCCAGGAACAGGAACAGGTACAGCTGCGAACTGGCCACCGACAGGTCGAACTTCTCGATCAGGTAGAAGGTGAAGTAGCTGGTCAGGCTGGCCATGTAGAAG
Organism: Pseudomonas sp. FBF18; assembly: GCF_024261405.1. NCBI lineage: Bacteria > Pseudomonadati > Pseudomonadota > Gammaproteobacteria > Pseudomonadales > Pseudomonadaceae > Pseudomonas > Pseudomonas sp. FBF18. The sequence continues at coordinate 77,193 of NZ_QKRS01000016.1, forward strand.
TACTTGGAGAACACCAGCAGGCCCAGCACCACCAGCGCGCCGATCACCCGATTGCGGCTCAGGCCGTGGGTGGCGGCCTGGCCGGCCTTGGCCTTGAACAGCGCCAGGTGGCCGCGGTACCAGCGGCTCAGGCCGTAGGTGACGATCACTGCAAACAGCGCGAACAGGCCGAACCACACCACGTTGCCCTGGCCGAACGGGATGATGATGGCGGCAGCCAGCAGCGGCCCGAACGCCGAGCCGGCATTGCCGCCGACCTGGAAGGTCGACTGCGCCAGGCCGAAGCGCCCGCCCGAGGCCAGGCGCGCGATGCGCGAGGTTTCCGGGTGGAAGGTCGAGGAGCCGATGCCCACCAGTGCCGCAGCCAGCAGAATCATCGGGAAGCTGCCGACATACGCCAGCATCACGATGCCCACCAGGGTGCACAGGGTGCCCAGGGGCAGCAGGTTGGGCATCGGCTTGCGGTCGGTATAGAAACCGACGGCCGGTTGCAGCAGCGAGGCGGTGATCTGGAAGGTCAGGGTAATCAGCCCCACCTGGGTGAAGCTCAGCCCGTAGTTGGCCTTGAGCAGCGGGTAGATCGACGGCAGCACCGCCTGGATGAGGTCGTTGATCAGGTGCGCCAGCGCACAGGCAGCGATGATGCGCATCACCAGCGGGCTGCTCTGGCTGGGCGCGCCGGTGCTGGCGTGCGTACTTGACGGGGCGGTGCTCAAGGCCATGGGAAAACGTCCATCGGGTGGTCGGGATCCAATTATCCAGAATTCGTTAGCAAGCGCACTATTCTTTTCAGTGAGTGGGCTACTTGTTAATAATTCTCAGTAACGCTAGCATCGCGAGCACTTGTGGGAGCGGGCTTGACCCGCGATTGCATCGCCGCGGAGCCAGGCACATGCGCGGTGACTGCATCGCGGGTCAAGCCCGCTCCCACACCTATAGCGAGCCCCAGACCACTCCATGCCCGACAATCAGGAAGACCGAAGCCTGACGCTGCTCTACCAGCGTCACCGCAACGAGCTGCTGGCCTTTCTCACCCGTCGGGTGCGCTGCCGGGAGACCGCGCGCGACCTCTTGCAGGACGCCTTCGTGCGCCTGATGCACAGCGAGCGCAGCGAGGTCGGCAACCTGCGCGCCTTCCTCTACCGCATCGCCAGCAACCTGAGCATCGACCACGCGCGCCGCAACCAGGTGCGCGGGGTCAGCGACGAGCAGGCCCTCGACCAGTTGCTCACCGACACCAGCCCCGAGCGCAGCGCCGTGGCCGGCAATACCCTCGACCATCTGGAGCGCCTGATCGACGGCCTGCCCTCGCCCACCCGCGAGGTGTTTCTGCTGGCCCGGGTCGAGCAAATGAGCTACAAGGACATCGCCGCACGCCTGGGCCTGGAGCCCCGCGCCGTGGAGCGCCACCTGAACAAAGCCCTGAGCCACTGCGCGGCCGCCGCCCTGCACGCGCGCCAGCCGAACGAAGCCGAATGACGCCCGATCACTCCCCCAGCGCTGAACGCGAACAGCAGGCCTTGCACTGGTTTACCCGGCGCCGTGCCGATGACCTCACGCCCACCGAACGCGACGCCTTCGACGCCTGGGTGCACGACGCACAGAACGCCGCCGCGCTGGCCGCCGTCGAACAGCTCTGGCAGACCCTGGAGCTGCCCGCCCACCGGGTGCGCAAGGCCGACCGGCACCGCGCCAAGAAAAGCCGTTGGCCGCTGTATGCGGCCGCCGCCAGCCTGCTGCTGGGCGCCGGCCTGAGCTGGTTGCTGGTGCCCTCGCTGCACACGCTGGGCAGCGACTACGCCACCGCCGCCGGCGAGCGCCGCGAGGTGCAACTGGCCGACGGTTCGCGCCTGCGCCTGGACAGCGCCAGCGCGGTGGACATCGACCTCGACGGCGACACCCGCACCGTGCGCCTGCGCCAGGGCCGGGTGTTCGCCGACGTGGTGCACGACGGCAGGCCCTTCGTGGTGGAGGTCGACCAGGCCCGGGTGCAGGTGCTGGGCACGCGCTTTTCGGTCAGCCGTGGCGAGCACGATGACGTGGTGCTGCTCAGCGGCAGCGTCGAGGTCAGCACCGCCAGCCAGCGCCAGCGCCTGAGCCCCGGCCAGCGCCTGACCCTGCACGGCGAACGGCTCGATGCGCCGCAGACGGTGGATGCCGAACGCCTGCTGGCCTGGCGCGACGGTCAGCTGCGGGTGCGCGATGTGCCGTTGCAGCAGGTGCTCGAACAGCTGGCCACCTACAAGGGCGCCCGCCTGGTGCTGCTCAACGAGGCCGCCGGCCAGCGACGGGTCAGCGGCAGCTTCAACCTGGACCAGGCCGACAGCGCCCTCGATGCCCTGCTCAGCAGCCAGAAACTGCGTGCCGATGCCGTGTTGGGGCACTGGCTGATCGTGCGCTGAAAATATTTTGACGGCGGCACGGTAATTCCCGTTTCTGCTGCGTCACACCCCCAACATAAGAAGCATTACCATTTGCACCTTCTTGGGGGAGGAACCATGCAGTACCCACGTGACGTCGCATTCACCCGTCGACCCTTGGCCAGCGCGATCCTGGCCGCCAGCCTGCTGGCGTTGCTGCCAGGCGCCGCCGTGCAGGCCGCCGAGGCCACTCAGGCCCAGACGCAACGCATCGATTTCCATATCTCGACGCAGTCGCTGGTCGATGCCATCGAGCTGTTCAGCGCGCAAAGCGGCTACCAGGTGATCTATGACGCCAACCAGGTAGCGGGCATCGTGTCCCCCGAGGTGCAGGGCCACTACACCGCCGAACAGGCGCTGCGCACCCTCACCGGCAGCAGCGCACGGCTGAGCCAGCCCAACCCCAACAGCTTCCTGATCGAGCTGCCGGTGGATCTGGGCAGCGGCCTGCAACTGGATGCCGTGAGCATTTCGGGCAAGGCGCCAGGCTCGACCACCGAAGGCACCGGGCTGTACACCACCTACTCCTCCAGCAGTTCGACGCGCCTGAACCTCACGCCCAGGGAAACCCCGCAGGCGCTGACGGTGATGACCCGCCAGCGCCTGGACGACCAGCGCCTGAGCACCCTGACCGACACCCTGGAAGCCACCCCGGGCATCATCGTCACCCGTGACGGCCTGGGCGCCGAGAGCGACAGCTACTATTCGCGCGGCTTCGTGATCCAGAACTACGAAGTGGACGGCGTGCCTACCACCACGCGCATGGACAACTACACCCAAAGCATGGCGATGTACGACCGGGTGGAGATCGTGCGCGGCGCCAGCGGCCTGATCAGCGGCATGGGCAGCCCGTCGGCGACCATCAACCTGATCCGCAAGCGCCCCACCTACGAGGGCCAGGCCAGCATCACCGGCTCGGCCGGCACCTGGGACCGCTACGGCAGCGGCTTCGACGTGTCCGGCCCGCTGACCGAAAGCGGCAATGTGCGCGGCCGCCTGGTGGCCGACTACAAGACCGAAAAGGCCTGGGTCGACCGCTACAAGCAGGACACCCAGCTGCTGTACGGCATCACCGAATTCGACCTGAGCGAAGACACCCTGCTGACCCTGGGCTTGAGCTACCTGCGCACCGACGTCGACTCGCCGCTGCGCAGCGGCCTGCCCACCCGGTTCAGCAACGGTGAGCGCAGCAACCTCAGCCGCTCGATCAACAGCGCACCCACCTGGTCGTACAACGACCACGAACAGACCAGCTACTTCGCCTCGGTGGAGCAGCAACTGGGCAACGGCTGGAGCGGCAAGCTCGAGTACAGCCACTCGGAAAACAAGTTCGATGAGCTGTTCGGCTTCGTCATGGGCGATCTGAACCCGGACGGCAGCGGCATGAGCCAGCTGCCGGTGCGCTTCTCGGGCACCCCGCGCCAGGACAACCTGGACCTGTACGTGACCGGCCCGTTCAGCCTGTTCGAGCGCGAGCACGAACTGATCGGCGGCGTGACCCTGTCGCAGTTCAGCCAGAGCGTGCCCGAGTGGGGCGGCTGGCGCTACGACTACAACGCCACCCCGGGTGCGTCGATCGACAACATCTTCGACTGGGACGGCAAGCAGCCCAAGCCGCCGTTTACCGAAAGCGGCAAGTCGTCACAGGAAGAAAACCAGTACGCCGCCTACCTCACCACCCGCCTGCACCTGAGCGACGACCTGAACCTGATCCTGGGCAGCCGCCTGATCGACTGGGAGCGCAAGACCGAGGACCGCCCCTATGGCGCGGCCAGCAGCAACACCGACCGCAAGGAAACCGGCGTGTTCATCCCCTATGCCGGGGTGGTGTACGACCTGAACGACACCTGGTCGCTGTATGCCAGCTACACCAAGATCTTCAACCCGCAGGGGTCGTGGGTGCAGGACGCGCAATTCAAGCCCATCGACCCGATGCAGGGCATCGGCTACGAGATGGGCATCAAGGGCAGCCACTTCGACGGCAAGCTGAACTCCAGCGTGGCGGTGTTCAAGCTCGAACAGGACAACCTGGCGATCTGGCAGCACGACAACGTGTACGAGGCCAAGCAGGACACCACCTCCAAAGGCATCGAGATGGAGATCAACGGCGAACTGGCCGAGGGTTGGCAGGCGTCGGCGGGGTATGCCTATACCCTGACCACCGACAACCAGGACGAGCGCATCAACACCGTGCTGCCGCGTCACAGCCTCAAGACCTTCACCAGCTATCGCCTGCCGGGGGTGCTGGACAAGGTGACCGTGGGCGGTGGCGTGAACTGGCAGAGCAAGGTGGGCAACGACCTGCACACCTTCACCCAGGGCAGCTATGCCATCGCCAACCTGATGGCGCGCTACGACATCACCGAGCACCTGGAAGCCTCGGTGAATCTGAACAACCTGTTCGATCGCGAGTACTACAGCATGGCCGGCCTGTACGGCACCTACGGCGCACCACGCAACGTGATGACCAACTTCACCTACAGGTTCTGAGGGGTTTTTGGCTAAGCGGTTGATCGGGCGTTAAATTTTTTGAAATTGGGTGTTGACACAACATCGTTTCGAGCGAATAATGCGCGCCACTTGGCTACATAGCTCAGTTGGTTAGAGCATAGCATTCATAATGCTGGGGTCCGGGGTTCAAGTCCCTGTGTAGCCACCAAGTACTAAAAAGGGCTTACCGAAAGGTAGGCCCTTTTTTCATGCCTGAAGAAAAGTGCCGACCGCTTCGCCGGCAAGGCCGGCCCCTGCACGCCCGCAGGAGCCGGCCTGATCCTTTCAGAGCGACCAGCGCAACGTCAGCATCGCATTGCGGGGGTCACCGTAGAAGTTGCCGCCATACACCGTGTTGGTGGCAATGCTCTGGTAGTACCTGGTGTCGAACACGTTGTTCACGTTCAGGCGCACGTCCAGGTGCTCGGAGGCCTTGTAGCTGAGCATCAGGTCGACCAAGGTGTAGGCATCCTGCTCGATGCGGTAGGTGCTGTCGGTGGCGTACCAGTTGTCACCCTTGTTGTAGATCGCATTCTGCCGGTACACCCCGCCGCCGACCTTCCAGCGCTCGAACTCGCCCGGCAGCTGGTAGGTGGTGAACGCCTTGAACACGTGCCGCGGGATGTCGGTGTCGAACAGCCGCCCCTCGTTGGCCGGATCGCCGTCCTTCACGTACTTGACCTGGGCGAAGGTGTAGCCCGCGCCCAGTTCCCAGCCCGGCAGCACGGTGCCGTTCACTTCCAGCTCGATACCCTCGCTGCGCAGCTTGCCCGCCGCCTCGGAGCAGCTGGGCACCAGGTCGGAGCACTGGTAGCGCTCCAGGGTCTTGGCGCGATTCTCCTGGTCGATGCGAAACACCGCGGCACTGGCATTCAATGCGCCGTCGAAGTACTCGCCCTTGATCCCCACCTCGTAGTTCTTGCCCTCGATCGGCTTGAGTTCGCTGCCGCTGGCGTCCTGCTCGGACTGCGGCTTGAAGATGTCGGTGTAGCTCACGTACACCGAATGCTGCGCATCCAGGTCGTAGATCACCCCGGCGTAGCGGGTCAGGTTGCGCGTGACGCTCACGTTGACAGGCTTGCCCAGGCGCGTGCCGTTGCGGGTCTGGGATTCGCTGTCGTACCAGTCCAGGCGCCCGCCCACGATCAGCTTCAGGTCGTCGGCCAGGTTGAAGCGCGACGTGACGTAGGTGCCGGTCTGCGAGGTTTCGCGGTCCTGGTGCCAGTAGTTCAGGTCCAGGCGACGCTTGGGCAGGCTGCCGGGGTCCCAGGCATGGATGTTCATGCCGATCAGGTCGTCGCTGTAGTTGCCCTTGCCCTCGAAGGTCAGCTCGCGGCGGCTGGCCCCCACCACCAGTTCGTGTGTACGCCCCAGCAACTGGTACGGCCCGGTGGCATAGGCGTCATAGCTGCTCTGCTCGTCGTCGTAGTGGTACTGCCCCAGGTACTGGCCGAACACCTCGCCCTCATCGCCCATGCGCTCGGTCATGCTGCCGAGCATCTTGAGCTTCGACCAGGTGCGGCTGGCCGCCAGCAGCAGCTTCCAGTCGTTGTCCAGGCGATAGTCCAGGCGGCTGAACAGGGTGGTGTTGTCCTGGTCCCAGTATTCCCAGTCGTTGCCCAGGTAGGTGGAGCGCGAAAGGTGCAGGTCGCTGCCGTCGATGCCAGTGGGCAGGCCGCCCCAGGTGGAGGTGTTGTTGACGCTCTGGTTCGACAGCCCCAGGGTGAAGGTGCTGTTGTCGCTCAGGTCGGCCTCGCCGATGGCATAGAACACCGAGCGCTCGGTATCGGCCACGTCCTGGAAGCTGTTGCGGGTCTGGTAGGCGGTGACCATCCGGCCGCGCAGGGTGCCGCTGTCGTTGAGCGCGCCGGAGCCGTCGACCTCGGTACGGTAGTTGTCCCAGCTGCCGGCACTGCCGGTGATGCTCAGGCGCGGGTCGGCCGTGGGGCGCTTGCGCACCATGTTGATCGCCGCCGACGGCGTGCCCGAGCCCTGCATCAGGCCGGTGGCGCCGCGCACCACCTCGACGTGGTCGTAGATCGCCATGTCGGGCGTGGAGTTCATGTCCCGCGAGAGGTAATGCGACAGGTCGTTGGAGAGCCCGTCGTTCATCAGGTTCTCGACGGTGAAGCCGCGAGCATAGAAGGTCGGGCGCTGCGGGCCGTCCTTGGTCATGGACATGCCGGGGGTGTTCTTGAGCACATCTTCCAGGCTCTGCATGTCCTGGTCGTCCATGCGCTGGCGGGTGATCACACTCACCGACTGCGGGGTTTCGCGGATGCTCAGGGGCAGCTTGGTGGCCGTCTGCATCGGCCCGGTGGTGTAGGAGCCGGTACCCTCGGTGGTGCTCCCCAGCACCTGCCCGTTGATACTGGTGGCGCCCAGCTCCACCGCGCCGTTGGCCGCCGGCAGCGCCACCAGCACGTAGCCGTCGCTGCTGGCCTGGGCCTGCAGGCCGTGGCCGTACAGCAGCGCGGCGAAGCCGTCCTGCAGGGCATAGTTGCCCTGCAGCCCGGCGCTGGACAGGTTGGCGACCTGGCCGGCATTGAACGAAATGGCCACCCCCGACTCGCGGGCATAACGGCTCAGCACGTCGCCCAGCGCCCCGGCCGGGATGGCATAGCGCTGCACCTGCTGCTGCGCATGCGCCGGCTGCAGGGCCAGCAGCGGCAGCGTGCCGAGGGCTAGATGAACCGCCAGCGCCAGGGCGCGGCTGGGCTTGAGGGGCTTGTGTGAAGGCATGTTCCCGACTCTCCGATGTATTGGCTAATACAAGGACGCACAGGTAACGGGAACTGGAAGCGTTTGATAAGGATTTCTATTCAAGAGTGACTCGCGTGACCCACGGGGTGTAGTGCTGCACCCGGATCGGGAAGCTGCGCGCCAGCAGGCGCAACGCCCGCTCGCTGTCGTCGGCGGGCAACACGGCGGTCACGTTCAGGTGCGCCAGCGCCTTGGCATCGAACAGCAGGTAGCCGCCGTGATTGCGTGCCAGGCGCTCCAGCACCTCGCCCAGCGGCTGCTCCTTGACCATCATCTGGTGGCTGGCCCAGGCCTGCTCCAGCCCGGCGGCGTCGACCGCCTGGAGTGGCTGGATGCCAGTGGCGTCGAAGCGCACCTGCTGGCCGGCGCTGACCGTGCGGCTGCTGCCGGCGCTCTTGACCTCGGTGCTCGACTCGAGCATGGCCAGGCGTGTGCTGTGCTCGCTGCGCTCGACCATGAAGCGGGTGCCCAGGGCACGGATGCTGCCGTGTTCGGTGACCACGCGGAACGGGCGACTGGCGTCCTTGGCCACATCCAGCAGGATCTCGCCGCTGAGCAGGCGCAGGGTGCGCGATTGGGCGTCGAACTGCAGGTCGACCGCCGACCGGCCATCCAGGCTGATGCGGCTGCCGTCCGGCAATTGCTGTGTAGCCCACTGGCCGCTGCCGGTACGGATATCGGCCATCAGATAAGCCGGCGGATAGTGCTGCAGCACCAGGCCGGCCGGCAGCAGCAGGCCCAGGCTGATTGCCAGCGCCTTGAGCGCGCGCTTGCCACGGGGTTGCGGCGCAATGCGCTTGAGCGCCGCGCGGGCCGGCGCACGGGGCAGTTCACGCAGTGGCGCGAGGCTGCCCTGCAACTGGCGCACGGCCTCCAGGTGCTGCGGGTCGCTGGCCAGCCATGCCTCGAAGGCCTGCTGGTCGCCGGCACTGGCGCTGTCGTCCAGGCGCACCAGCCATTCGGCAGCCTTGCGCAGCGTGGCCGCAGGCAGGTTCACAGGGCAGGATCTGTGGCAGCGTGGCAGTGCAGCAGGGCCTGCACCAGGTGGTTCTGCACCGTCTTGGTCGAGACGTTCAGGCGTGCGGCGATCTCGGCATGGCTGAGCCCTTCGAGGTGACGCAGGATGAACACTTCGCGGGCGCGCACGCTCATCAGGTCGAGGGCGCGGGCGATGTGCTCCAGGGCCTGGAGGGCGGCCAGCATCTGCTCGGGAGAAGGTGCCTGGTCGAGGTACTCGACATGCCGGGCGAGCGCTTCGCGGTAGGCCTGTTCGAGCTTCTGCCGGCGCCCGCGGTCGATCAGCAGACGCCGCGCCACGGTAGCCAGGAACGCCCGCGGCTCGCGCGGGGCCACATAGCTGCCGGCGCTGAGCAGGCGCATGAAAGTGTCCTGGGCCGTGTCGGCAGCGTTGTGCGGGCAGTCCAGGCGTTGGCGCAGCCACACCAGCAGCCAGCCGTGGTAGCCCTTGTACAACGAAGCGAGACTGTCGGCGGGTGGGGTGGCTTTCATGTCGGCGGCACTAAATGAGAATGGTTATATCTTATGGCGCCGCTGGTGGGAGATGCAATGGCGGGATCGGTGGTGCGCCTTTCGCTGGCAAGCCAGCGCAGCGGCCAGGCGCTCAGCGCACATTCACGAACACCACCGCCACCCCCAGGCCGATCAACGCCACCCCGATCACCCGGTCCACCATGCGCTGGCGGCGCAGCATCGCCTGGCGCAACGCCTCCCGCGAAAAGAACAGCGCCACCAGGCTGAACCACACCCAATGCGCCAGCGACATGAACGCCCCATAGGCAAAGTTGAGCCCCAGCGAGGCCCCCGGCTGCACCACCTGGCTGTAGGCGCTGACCACGAACAGCATGGTCTTGGGGTTCAGCGCATTGGTCAGAAAGCCCGATGCGAACGCCCCCCATGCACCGCGCCCCGTCCCCCCCGCCGCGCCCTCCAGGGCCACCGGCGCACGAGTGCGCAGCGACCGATACCCCAGGTAGATCAGGTACCCTGCCCCCACCACCTTCATGGCCATGAACAGCCCCGGCGACTGGCTGATCAGCACTGCCACCCCCAGCACCGTGTACACCACATGCACCTGCACGCCGCAGGCAATCCCCAGGGCGGCGAGCAATCCGCTGCGCCTGCCAAACGCATAGCTGCTGCGTGTCACCATGGCAAAGTCCGCCCCCGGGCTGATCACCGCCAACACGGTAATCAAGGCCACCGCCAGCAATTCACCCACCGTCGATACTCCATGAAATGACGCAGATGATTCTGCGCAGCGCCATTATCGAAAGCTTCAGCACGGCAAAAAAGCGATTTATAGTGGCGCAAATCCGCTAGTTTTCCTCACACATATGAAACTGCCCGCCCTCGCCGCCTTTCGCTATTTCGACGTCGCCGCCCAGACCGAAAGCTTCGTGCGCGCCGCCCAACAGCTCAACGTCACCCACGGTGCGGTGAGCCGTCAGGTGCGTCTGCTGGAAGAATCCCTGGGGGTGCAGTTGTTCGAGCGGCGCAACCGCGCCATTTTCCTCACGCCGGCCGGGCGCGCCCTGCACGACACCACCCTGTCGGTGTTCGAGCAGCTGCACGCCAGCGTGCAACGCCTGCAGCAGGCCCGCGACAACGTGCTGGTGCTGTCATGCGAGCCGACCATCGCGATGAAGTGGCTGATCCCGCGGCTGCCGGCGTTCCATGCCGCGCACCCGGACATCCAGCTGCACCTGGTGGCCGCCGGCGGGCCGGTGGACTTTGCCCGCAGCGGCATCGACCTGGCGCTGCGCCGCGACGACTTCCACTGGGATGCCAGCCTGCACAGCCTCAAGCTCTGCAACGAGGCAGTAGGGCCGGTGTGTCGCGCCGACCTGGCACTGCCCGACAAGGGCTTTGCCGGTACCCGCCTGCTGCACAGCGCCACCCGTCCCGACGCCTGGAAGCACTGGCTGCGCCTGAGCGGCCAGTCGGCCAGGGGCAGCAGCCGCGCCGGCTACGAACACTTCTACCTGTGCATCCAGGCAGCCCTGGCCGGGCTGGGCGTGGCGCTGGCCTCGCGCATGATGGTGCAGGACGAACTCGACAGCGGGCAACTGGTGGCGCCCTACGGGTTCACCGAGGACGGTTCGGCCTACTACCTGCTGAGCCCCGAGCCCTTCGCTGCCGGCACGGCGCAGCGGCGCTTTGCCGACTGGCTCACGGGCTCTTGAACAGGCTGCGCAAAAACGCCAGCAAGCCGCCCAGGGTGGCGATCGCCGCCAGCCAGCTGACGGCGGGCAAGCCCAGCCACACCGGCCCGGCAGCGGCGATCTGCGGGCCGAAGGCAATCACCAGCGCACTGATCAGCAACGCCAGCGACAGCCGCGTCGAGGCCAGGCGCAACGAACGCTCCAGGCGCTCCAGCCCCGGCACATCGACGCGCATCTCCAGCACACCATGCTTGAAGCGGTTCACCAGCAGCCGTGTCAGCTGCGGCAATTCGCCGAGCAGGCCGCGTCCCAGTTCCAGGCCATCGAGCCCCAGGCGCCTGGCAATCTTCCAGCTCAGCTGCGCCTTGAGCTGAGCCCTGATCGCCGGTCTGGCGGTGGCCACCAGGTCCAGTTGCGGGTCCAGCCGGGTCAGTACGCCGTCGGCGGTCACCAGGGCCTTGAACAGCACCAGCAGGTCGGGCGGCAGCAGCAGGCGGTATTCGCGCATCAGCCCCAGAAAATCCTCGATCAGCGCGCCCATCTTCAGCGCCTTGCCGCCGTGACGCGCCATGTACTCGCCGGCCGCCTGCTCGATGGCGGGCATGTTGCGCACGCCGTCGTCGTTCCAGTCCACCAGCACCGTCACCAGTGCATCGCTGTTGCCCTCGGTCAGGGCGCGCATGAACGTCATCACCTCCAGCCGACGGCGCTCGCCAAGGCGCCCGACCATGCCGAAGTCGATGAAGCCCACGCGGTTGTCGTCCATGGCCTTGAGGTTGCCCGGGTGCGGGTCGCCATGGAACAGCCCGTCCTCCAGCAGCATCTTGATGAACGCGACGGCGCCGCGGCTGGCCAGCAGGCTCGGGTCCAGGCCCTGCTCGATCAGCGCCTCGCGCTCCAGCGGGGTATGGCTGGGCAGGTACTGCTGCACCAGCAGCCGCTCGCTGCTGTGGGCCCAGTAGATGCGCGGAATGACGATGTGCGGCTGGCTGGCGAAATTGGCCGCCACCGCGTCGCAGTGGCTGCCTTCCTGGGTGAAGTCCAGCTCTTCGAGCATGGCCCGGGCCAGTTGCCGCACCATCTTGCGCGGCTGGTAGTCGGCCAGGGCGGTGTTTTGCTCGACCAGTTGCGCAACGCTTTCGAGCAGTTGCAGGTCGGCGGTCATCTTGCGCCGCAGCCCCGGACGCTGAACCTTGACCACCACCTCCTCGCCCCCGAGCAGGCGTGCCCGATACACCTGGGCCATGGACGCCGCCGCCAGCGGGGTGGTGTCGAACTCGGCGAATACCTGGTCCAGTTCGGCGCCCAGGTCTTCGAGCACCTGGGCCTGCAGCTGCGCCCAGGGCAAGGTAGCGGCGCTGCTGTGCAGGGCCTGCAACTCGTCGATCCATGCCGCCGGCAATATGTCGCTGCGGCTGGAGAGGATCTGCCCGAGCTTGACGAAGGTCGGGCCCAGCGCCTCCAGCGCCCGCCGCACGCGTTGCGGGATGCCTTCGTCGGCGGGCAGGCCGGCCACCGTTTCGGCCTCCCCCAGCAGCCTGCCCAGCCCCAGGCGGAACAACACGTCCTGGGCGCCGAAGTTGGCCAGCACCACGACGATCTCGCGCACACGCTGATGATGCTTGAGCGCAGTCCAGGTCGATTCGAGCATTGGGCGGTTCCTCGGGGCGGGTTGATGTGCAGGGGGTGAACTACTTCCGTACCTTGCGGGGCCCAGGAGTTCCTCGCCCCGCCATCGCCGAGCTGTTCAGGAGCTGGGCGCCAGGCGCGGGCAAAACGACGAGTCGGCACTCAGGTCGCCGCCCCAGGTGCGGTAGCCGGCGGTGTCGATATGGATGCGCCCCGACGGGTAGCGCCCAAGCCCCATGTTCCAGGCCTGGCCCTGGGTCTGCCAGAACTCGCACAATGGTCGCGGATCGGCCCACGCCGGCAGCAGCAGGTCGACCGCGAAGGCGCGGGTATGCGCACTGTCGCGGGCACCACCGGCGCAGCGGTTGAGGGTGGGGTTGCGATAGGCCGAGACCACTTCGTAGGTTTTCAGGCGCTGCTGCTCGCCCAGGGTCTTGAGCAAGTGCAGGGTCGAGCGTACCGCCGGCCATTGGTCGGGCGGCGCCACGGCGAACGGCTCGGCGTTGCACAGGCGCCAGTCGCTGGCCGAGCGCAGCAGCTGGTACAACGGCACTACCCCATACAGCCGCGCCTGCACCAGCATTTCGCGAAACGCGCGCGTATCGTGGCTGCCCGTCCACTGCGCGAACGACCACAGGTCGCGCTCGTCGGCATGGGCCGGCAACACGCTCAACAGCCCGGCGAACAGTGCAATGCCCGGATACCCCTTCATGGTCCTGCCCCCTTCCCCTCGTCCTGAGAACTACCCCAGTATGGCAAGCCTTCCGCACATCGGGAGTTCATCGACAAGGAGTTGAACATGCGTACACCTTTTGCCCTGGGCCTGATCGCCCTTGCCGCCAGCAGCGCCGTGCTGGCCGACGCCCGCGTACCGCTGGGCGATGCGCAGCGCGTGACCCGCCTATTCGCCTACCCCAACAACTGCGGGGTGATCTGCTTTCGCGACTGGTCGCTGGAGCGCACCGTGGAGCACTACCTGACCCAGAGCGTGCAGCGCGATGGCTACCCGACCGCCACGGTGACGGTGCGTCGCGAGCACGACCAGCTGCATGCCGACATCAGCGGCGTACCGACCACCTACGCGGCCCCGCTCAAGGCCCTGCTCGACAGCGGCGAACTGGCCTATGCAGGTGCCGACCGGCTCAATCGCGAGGGCAAGTGGGCGTACAACTGGGCGTTGTTCCTGCCGTTGGGCATGGCTCTGGAGAACCGGCGCAGCATCGAGCTGCTGCACTTTCCGCCGGACTACTCGCTGACCCAGGCCCAGGACTACCTGCGCTCCAACACCACCGACCGCTGGGCCCAGCTGCTGCCCTTCAACGGCGTGCCGGCGCAACACACCCCGGCCTACCAGACCATCGTGGACATCGCGCCGATTGCCGCGCCAGCCAGTGCCGGCAAGGACCTTGAAGGGGTGTACGGGTATTTCACCGACTACCAGGTGCGCATGGTCAGGGACATGACTGCGGCCGCTGACGGCGCCAGCCTGCCGATGGTGGCGTTCGGTGCGCCGGTGCGCAGCTGGGTGCAGCAGCAGTACGGGCCAGAGGTGAAGGTACTGGGGCTGGTGAGCATCAGCCCGGTGCCTGGGCGCAACGTGCCGGTGCTGGGCGCGAATCACCCGAGCGCGATCTGGTACGCCGCCGACCCGAAGAACAACGACAACGACCCGGACAAGGCAGATGCGGCGGGTTTGCGGATGATGGGGCAGGACTTGAGCGCGGCGTGCTGGCAGGCGGGAATGGGGCGCAACCCGAAGGCGGATGCAAGTGCCACGCTGGGGGCATGCACGCAAAAATGGCAGGTGAAGGAGAAGAAGCAGACCTGCGGGCTGTTTTTCCGCACGGTACGCCAGATGACGCCGGAGCAGGCCCATGCCAAGTGCAATACGGGGGTGATGACGCGGGCGTTACGCAACCTGTAGGAGCCGGCGTTGCCGGCGAAGGCCGCACCACGGACAGGTAGCGCGGCCTTCGCCAGCCAGGCTGGCTCCTGCAACAGCCAATGGGCGGTCAGTCCTGCGGACGCAACCGGTACTGCGGCGGCAGCTGCTCGAACCCGCTGATGGTGGTGTTCAGGCTTTTCCACAGGCCGTCCTTGATCCCGTAGATGCACCCATGGATCGACAGGCTCTGCCCGCGATGCCAGGCGTTCTGCACGATGCTGGTGTGCCCCACGTTCGCCACCTGCTGGATCACGTTCAGCTCGCACAGGCGGTCGACCTGCTCTTCCTCGGTCGCCAGCTTGGACAACTCCACACGATGCTCGTAGTACACGTCGCGAATCGCCCGAAGCCAGCCGTCGATCAGGCCCAGCTGACGGTCCTGCATCGAGGCCCGCACGCCGCCGCAACCGTAGTGCCCGGTCACCAGGATGTGCTTGACCTTGAGTACGTCCACCGCGTACTGGATCACCGACAGGCAGTTGAGGTCGGTGTGCAGCACCACGTTCGCCACGTTGCGGTGCACGAACAGGTCGCCCGGCAGCATGCCGACGATCTCGTTGGCCGGCACCCGCGCATCCGAACAGCCGATCCAGAGGAATTCCGGAGTCTGCTGACGCGCCAGCTTGGCGAAGAAGTCCGGATCTTCCTGCTTGATCGCATCGGCCCAGCGCGCGTTGTTATCAATCAGTTCTTGTAGATCGTGCATGGTCAAGCCTCATGGGAATGCGCATGTGTGACTGGCGCCACCCCGTTCGGGTCACGCCTTTGAATCTTCCCGCCAGTGGCCGGTCCACCCCTTACAGGCCACCCGCAGGAGAATAGACATGACCGAATCACATCGCCCGCCGCATGCCCCGGAACCCGCACCGATCGATACCATCGAGGACCAGATGGGCTCGGTGCAGCCGCTGGACTTCGATCAAGACCCACCGGTGACCGACACGCACTACGACCCCAGCGACGATGACCTGACGCCCGAAACCCTGATCCCCGAAGACGGCGCCCGCTCAGCCGATGAAGTCGGCGGCGACCACCCGGCCGACTGGGACCTGAGCGTAGTCGACGAAGATGACATTGGCGGCGGCAACGGCCTGGACGAGGCCGAACTGGCGCGTCGCGACCCGCTGGACGGCAAGCGCGAGCGCTGAAGGGTTATTCTTCGAACAGCGTGCAGGCCATCACCAGCGCGTCTTCGCGGCCACCTGCCACCGGGTAGTAGTCGCGTCGCCGGCCGATCTCGTTGAAGCCGAAGCGCTCGTACAGGCGATACGCCGACTGGTTGCTGGCGCGCACTTCGAGGAAGCACTCGCGGCCGTTGCTGGCGTAGGCGCGCTTCATCAGCTCTTCGAGCAGGCGCAGGCCCAGGCCACGGCCCTGGCTTTCGGGCTTGACGGTGATGTTGAGCAGGTGCGCCTCGTCGATGATCACGTTGATCACGCCGTGGCCCACCTGCTGCTGGCCTTCGAACATCAGCCAGATTTCGTAGTTCTTCAGCCCGTCGAGAAAGATCCCCCGGGTCCACGGGTGGCTGAAGGCGGCGTATTCGATCTTCAGCACGGCATCCAGATCCGCCTCGGTCATGCGGCGAAAACTGATGTTGTCACTCATTGCGTGGTTTCCAGCGCGCCATCAGCCGGCGCATGGCTTGCCAGACGTGCGCCTTGCGGGCGGGCTCGTCCATCAACAGTTCAAGGCCAGGCAAGGCCCAGCAGTTGCCCAGGCCCTCCACCGGCAATTCGCGGTAGTACGCCTGCTCGTCGGCTTCACCGGCAAAGCGCACCGCCGGCAGGCCGACCAGCCACAGGCAGCTGCAGGGCGCCTCTTCAAGGCGGGCCTGGATGAAACCCTGGACAAAATCACGCGCCGCCAGCGGGCCCTGGTCGAGAGTGCCGCGCACCAGCAACGGCCAGCGTACCGGCTCGCCGATGATCTGCGGGCTGTCGGGCAGGCCGGCGGCGCGCAGCATGTCCTTGAGCAGCAGGTAGGACGGGTCGCGGCTCTGGAACGGCTGGCCGGTGACCAGCTCCACCAGCACCAGGCAATCGCCGGCACGCAGCAACTGCAAGGCAAAGCGGGGCGGCGGTACCAGCACCGGCTTGACCACGGCGGCGGTTTCTTCGGCATCGAGCACCGGCTTGCTGGCCGGCTTGGCGCTGACCGTCGGTCGCGGAATCTCGATTTTTGGCCGCTCGGCCGGCTTGGCAGCCGGTGCAGACGCCTTGGCCACCACTGCCGGCAGCACCACCGGCGCCTCGACCAGCGGTTCGGGTACCCGCAGCAGCTCGGGACGCGATGGCGCGGCGAACGGCAGTTCGGCGCGCGGCAGCCAGTGCACCACTTGCATGGCGTTCAGGTAGGCGCGGCGGCGGGACTCGGTAAGCAAAGGGCGGCCATCTGTGGAGAAGTCGGGGCGAGCATTCTACCGCCGTTACGCCGCCGTTGCAGGCACAAAACCGCCCGACAACACCGGCAAACGATCAGGGGGTGAATCGATCCCCCCCTGATGCAGTACAATCGGCGCTTTTACTTGGCAGCGAGTCGACCCGCCAATGATCGAACCCAAGCGCGTCCTGCGCGCCCTAGCCGAACACTGGGCCCTGCTCGAGCCGTTGTGCGAGCGCTTCGACGGGGGCACCCTGAGCCTGGCCGAGCTGCGCGGGCAACTGGCCGCACAACAGCTCGACAGTACGCCCCAGGACATCACCAACCTGCTGGACGTGTGGATTCGCCTGGACATCCTGGTCCCGGTGGCCAAGAGCCCGAACCGCTTCGAGCTCAACGCCCAGATCCACGACTTCCTGGCCTACCTGCGGCGCGAGCACCGCCTGGGCCTGTGCCTGGAGATCGAAGCCTACCTGCGCCACCTCGAGCGACTGGCCGGGCATATCCAGGACGCCTTCGACATCCGCGACGGCAACGACCTGGCGCGCCAGCTGCGTCTGCTCGACATGCGCGTGCGTGACGTGCTGAAAAAACTCGACAACGACGAGCAGGCGCTGGTGGCGGTGGCCGAGCGGGCCAAGACCAGCGACCGGCAGATCCCGCTGCGCCAGCGCTACGCCGAAGTGCTGGCCACCTGGGACGAATACGTCGAGCCGATGATCCAGCTGGTGAACGCCGACGGCGCCTTCGAACAGGGCGTGCGCAAGGTCGAGACCGTGCTGTTGCGCCTGCTGGGCGAGCAGGCGCGACTGGGCCACCTGGTCGACGACGACATGCTGCTGCGCACCCACGCACGCATCCTCGAGATGCAGACCAGCGCCCAGCTGACCCTGCGCCACGCCCGCGAGCTGCTGCTGCCGCTGCGTGAAGAGGCACGCCGGCACAACGCCGTGACCCGTGGCGCCGCACTGGCGCTGTCGGTGATCCGGCGCAAGGGCATCGACGCCGTGCCGCAGGCGGCCATGCCGCTGTTCACCCGCCCGCAGAGCACCTTCCTCGGCAGCGCCAGCCAGGTCGAGGCCTACGTGTATGCCCTGGCCCGCTTCGAAGCCAAGCCGGCGCAGTTCCCCAAGGCGCACAAGAGCCACAAGGGCGCCGCGCCGCGTGCACCGCGCACGGTCAAGGAAATGCTCGAGCGCTGCGAAGACGCCCTGCCGCTGCCCGACCTGATGGTGTGGCTGCTGGAGCAGGAGCCCGAAGGCGCCACCGACGAACTGCTGTACTGGTTCTCGCGCCTGTCGCGGGAAAAACGCTTTACCCGCGCGCGCCTGGAGCGCCGCGAGTACACCACTCAGGAACACCTGGTCAGCCTGCGCTCGTTCGCCCTGACTTCAAGCCGCGAACCGTCGCCCGAGCCTACTGCGAGCCCTACCCATGCATCTTGATCTTTCCGAACTGTCCCAGCTCGCACCGATCTTCCGCGAGCTGTTCAAGGGCTTCCACATCAGCCGGCGCGACCCGGAGCTGTACGCCCAGCTGTCGAACTTCCAGGACCAGTACCGCGGCCTGTTCAAGGCCCTGGGCTTCGAACTGGTGTGCGACACCCGCGGCTTCTACTACTTCGTGCCGGAACTGGCTGCTGCCCAGGTCAACAAGACCGCCCAGCGCCTGTCGCTGTTCACCTTCATCCTGGTGGAGCACCTGGCCGACCAGGGCCGCGACCCGATGTCGGTGCTCGACGGCGGCAGCCTGGGGCGCGACGAGCTGCCCTCGCTGCTGGAAAAGTACCGCGACCTGTTCCTGCAGGCCGAGGTGCAGACCCCCGACGAGCTGGAAGAGAAGATCATGCGCCGCATGACCCAGCTCGGCTTTGCCAGCGAAGACAACGGTATCTACCGCTTCCTGCCGCCGATGCACCGCTTCCTCGACGTGTGCCTGTCGGTGCAGCAGGACCGCGACCTGGCCGCCAGCCTGCACAGTGCCTTGCCGCTGCCGACCCCGGTGCTGGTGGTGGAAGAAACCCCTGAAGAGCTGAACAGGACCGACGACCCGCTCGACCTGAGCCCGTTCGAGGAAAGCGAAGAAGACGCCTTGGCCCGTGCCATTGCCCAAGAGCAACAGGAGATTGACGCATGAGCCAGGACCGCTACGGCATTCGCCGCTTTGCATTGCTCAACACCGCCGGCTACAGCCTGGGCCTGTTCCCGCTGGAGCACCCGCTGTCGGTGTACGGCGCCAACAACCTGGGCAAGAGTGCGTCGATCAACGCCCTGCAGTTCCCGATCCTGGCGCGCATGTCGGACATGAGCTTCGGCAAGTACAGCCTGGAGCAGTCACGCCGCTTCTACTTCGCCAGCGACACCAGCTACATCCTCTGCGAGGTCAACCTGCCCCACGGCCCGCACGTGATCGGCGTGGTCGGGCGCGGTCCTGGCGGCGGCTTCGGCCACCAGTTCTTCGCCTATGCCGGCGAGCTGGACCTGGGCCACTACCAGAAGAACGACACCTGCCTGCGCCAGAAGGAGCTGTTCACCAACCTGGAGCGCAACGGCCTGAAAGCCTACGAGCTCAAGCCCGACGAACTGCGCCGGCTGCTGGTGGGCGGGCACACCTCGGTGCCGCTGGACCTGACCCTGATTCCGCTGCGCTCCACCAGCGAGCAGAGCCTGAAGACCTTCCGCGCCCTGTTCATCAACCTGCTGCACATGCGCGAGATTACCGCGGCCAAGCTCAAGCAGCTGTTCCTCGATGCGTTCGAGCACAGCCTGCGCTCGGGCAGCGTCGACTACATCGCCGCCTGCGAAGAAGCCTTCCGCGACGTGCGGCGCATGGAACAGGACTACAACTCGCTGGTAGCCGCCGGCCCGCTGGTCGAGGCCCTGGCCAATGGCGTGGCCCAGCGCGACATCCTGCGCGGCAAGCTGCACCGCCTGTCACCGCTGCTCGACCAGTTGCTCGGCACCTGGCAGGACTACGCCGGCGCACGCAAGGAAGAACTGGTGCTGCAGGCCGAGCACTACAGCCACGAGCAGGACGCGCTGCAGAACAACCAGCGCGGCGGCACCCAGGAGCTGATGCGCCTGGAACGCGAAATGACCGGTATCCAGCGCTGGCTGGGCGAACTGTCGGTGCTCAAGCACCGCTTCGCGCTGGTGGATGACGTCAAGGTGCTGGAGCAGCAGCTGCTGGCCGCCAAGGACGCCCACGACGAACTGGCCGGTGCCCTGGCGCAGTCGCGCCAGTTCAGCGCCGAGGACCTGGAAGAGCGCCTGCGCGACCTGGAGAAACGCCTGAAGTCGGTCAAGCAGCAGCTCGACCATGCCGACAACAACAGCTATGCACGCCTGCGCGAAGAGTTCTCGCAGCAGGACGTCGAGCGCCTGATGCGCCTGTTCAACGGTGCGCTGTTCAGCCTGCCGCTGGGCGAGCGCGGCATCGAGCTGGATGACAGCGACGTGTGGGTCAAGTCCCTGGAAGCGGTACTCGACGGCTTCAAGGGCGAGCGCTTCGAGGCGCCGGGGCTGTCCATCGACCTCAGCCATATCGAGCCGCCGGCCTTGCAGGCTCTGGCCGACCGCGCCGCGCTGCGCGACCAGAAGGAGCGCCTGGAAAAAGAGCTCAAGCAGCTCAAGACCCAGCAAGCCGTGGCCGCCGACCGCGCCGCGAGCAAGACCCAGACCGAAGCGCTTTACCAGCAGGTGCTGGATGCGCAAAAGGCCCTGGAAGACTACCGCCGTACCCAGACCCTGTCGGCCGAGGAAGGCGACAAGCTGGAGCAGCTGGCGCAGATGGAGGCGGCCCAGGACGAGCTCAAGCGCTCCAGCGACGCGTTCACCGAGCGCGTGCAGCAACTGTCGGCCAAGCTGCAACTGGTCGGTCGCCAGATCGCCGACATGGAGGCCAAGCAGCGCACCCTCGACGACGCCCTGCGCCGTCGCCAGCTGCTGCCGGCCGACCTGCCGTTCGGCACGCCGTTCATGGACCCGGTCGACGACTCCATGGACAACCTGCTGCCGCTGCTCAACGACTACCAGGACAGCTGGCAGGGCCTGCTGCGGGTGGATGGCCAGATCGAGGCGCTGTACGCCCAGGTACGCCTCAAGGGCGTGGCCAAGTTCGACAGCGAAGACGACATGGAGCGCCGCCTGCAGCTGCTGATCAACGCCTATGCGCACCGTACCGACGAAGCCCTGACCCTGGGCAAGGCGCGGCGCGCGGCGGTGACCGACATCGCGCGTACCCTGCGCAACATCCGCAGCGACTACGACAGCCTCGAGCACCAGCTGGCACTGTTCAACCGCGAGATCAACAAGCGCCAGGTATCCAACCTGCAGAGCTTTCGCATCGTGCTGGCGCCGAACAAGGAAGCGCTCAAGCACATCGACCAGATCATCCACAGTGCCGGCCAGTACGAGGAAGGCGAGACCCTGTCGGTGTTCGACCTGAGCCAGAGCGCCGAGCAGGACAACAAGAACGAAGAGGCCAAGGAGTACCTGGCGCGGCTGGTGGCAGCCAACCACAACCAGCTGGGCCTGAAGGACCTGTTCGAGCTGGCGTTCGAGATCACCAAGGTGGGCGGCCAGCCGATCATCCATACCGACATCGATGGCGCGGCCTCCAACGGCACCACCATGACCATCAAGGCGCTGACCAACATGTACCTGTTGCTGCACCTGATGGACCGCGACCAGGCCGGGCGCGTGCGCCTGCCGTACTACCTGGACGAGGCGGCCGACATCGACGAACGCAACCAGGCGGCATTGCTGGAGACCAGCCTGCAGTTGGGCTTCGTGCCGATTCTGGCGAGCGTGAAGCCGCAGGTATCGGCGCACGTGGCAATCGACCTGGAGGGCGGTAGCGGGCCGAACGGGATCTACATCGACGAGGCGGACTGGAAGTACATCAGCCGTCGCGATCAGGTGAAGGTCGAGGTGCGGGAAGTGGAGGTTGAGCCGGCGTCGATCTGACGGCCTTGGGGGCCCTTTGGGCCCCATCGCGGGTCAAGCCCGCTCCCACAGAGGGCACCATTGAACCTGTGGGAGCGGGCTCGACCCGCGATGGATTAAACGCGGTCTTATTCTGCCCAAGGCAGAATCGGAATCGCCGTCACCGCGTTCTGCGGGCTGCCTTCGATCAGGCGGTCGCTGTACACCAGGTACACCAGCGTGTTGCGCTTCTTGTCCAGAAAGCGCACCACCTGCATGGTCTTGAACACCAGCGAGGTGCGCTCCTTGAACACTTCATCGCCATCCTTGAGCTCGCCCTTGAAGCGAATCGGCCCCACCTGACGGCAGGCGATCGACGCCTCGGCACGATCTTCGGCCAACCCCAGCCCACCCTTCACGCCGCCGGTCTTGGCGCGCGACAGGTAGCAGGTCACGCCCTCCACCTTGGGGTCGTCGAACGCCTCGACCACGATGCGGTCGTTGGGCCCGACGAACTTGAACACCGTCGACACCTGGCCGATTTCCTCGGCACCGGCCAGCATCGGCAAGGCCAGCAAGGCGGCTGCAAAAATCCCTTTGATCACGCTCATTTCCTCATACCAGAATCAGGTTGTCGCGGTGCACCAGTTCCGGCTCGGCGCTGTAGCCCAGCACGGCCTCGATGGCCTCGGATGACTGGCCGATGATCTTCTGCGCTTCCAGCGCGCTGTAGTTGGCCAGGCCGCGGGCCACCTCAAGGCCGTCCGGCCCTACGCACACGACCATCTCGCCACGCCGGAAACTGCCCTGCACGGTCTTGACGCCCACCGGCAGCAGGCTCTTGTTGGCCTGGCGCAAGGCCTGCACCGCACCGGCGTCCAGCACCAGGGTGCCGCGGGTCTGCAGGTGCCCGGCCAGCCATTGCTTGCGTGCCGCGAGCATGCCGCGCTCGGGCGAGAGCAAGGTGCCCAGGCGCTCGCCGGCCTTGAGGCGGTCGAGCACGCGCTCGATGCGCCCGCCGACGATGATGGTGTGCGCCCCCGACCGCGCGGCCAGGCGCGCCGCACGCAGCTTGGTCTGCATGCCGCCACGCCCCAGTGCGCCACCGGTGCCGCCGGCCACGGCGTCCAGCGCCGGGTCATCGGCGCGCGCCTCGTAGATCAGCTGAGCTTCGGGGTTGTTGCGCGGGTCGGCATCGAACATGCCGTCGCGGTCGGTGAGGATCACCAGCAGGTCGGCTTCCACCAGGTTGGCCACCAGTGCGGCCAGGGTGTCGTTGTCGCCGAAGCGGATCTCGTCGGTGACCACGGTGTCGTTCTCGTTGATCACCGGTACCACGCCCAGCTCCACCAGGGTGCGCAGGGTGCTGCGGGCGTTGAGGTAACGCTTGCGGTCGGAGAGGTCGTCGTGGGTCAGCAGAATCTGCGCGGTGTGCCGGCCATGCTCGGCAAAGCTCGACTCCCAGGCCTGCACCAGGCCCATCTGGCCGATGGAGGCGGCAGCCTGCAGCTCGTTCATCGCACTCGGTCGCTTGCTCCAGCCCAGGCGGCTCATGCCGGCAGCCACGGCCCCCGAAGAGACCAGCACCAACTCGACCCCTGCCTCATGCAGGGCCACCATCTGCTCGACCCACACGCCCATCGCCGCGCGGTCCAGGCCCTTGCCATCCGCCGTCAGCAACGCGCTGCCGATTTTCACGACCCAGCGCTGCGCACCCGTCACCTTGCTCCGCATCTTCTTCCAACCTATAGAGATCTTTAGATACCAAAACGCCGCTTGAAAAAGCGGCGTTTAGTGTACTGCAACGAATCAGTCGCGCACGTAAATGATTTCCGGGCCGTCTTCGTCGTCTTCCCAGTCGTCATCGTCATCATCGTCGCCGATGTCGTGCACGCTCTTGACGCCGGTACGGCGCAGGGCGCGCGCGTCGTCCAGGGCCTGCAGCTGGGCACGGGCCTCGTCTTCGATGCGCTGGTCGAGGTCGGCCAGCTCGTCGCGGTAGGCCGGGTCGGCCGCCAGGCGGTCGGCACGGTCTTCGAGGTAGCGCATGATGTCGCGGCTGAGCTGCTCGGTGCCCTGCTTGGAGATCGCCGAGATCACGTACACCGGGCCTTCCCACTGCAGGCGCTCGACCACTTCCTTGACGCGCTCGTCGCGCTCGTCGTCCATCAGCATGTCGGTCTTGTTCAGCACCAGCCAGCGGTCACGCTCGGCCAGCGACGGGCTGAAGCGGGTCAGCTCGTTGACGATGACTTCGGCGGCGTCGGCGCTGCTGCTTTCATCCAGCGGGGCCAGGTCGACGAGGTGCAGCAGCAGGCGGGTACGCGCCAGGTGCTTGAGGAAGCGGATACCCAGGCCGGCGCCTTCCGAAGCGCCTTCGATCAGGCCGGGGATGTCGGCGATGACGAAGCTCTTCCAGCGGTCGACGCTGACCACGCCCAGGTTCGGCACCAGGGTGGTGAACGGGTAGTCGGCGACTTTCGGCTTGGCGGCCGACACCGAACGGATGAAGGTGGATTTGCCGGCATTGGGCAAGCCCAGCAGGCCGACGTCGGCCAGCACTTTCATTTCCAGTTTCAGGTCACGCTGCTCGCCGGGCTTGCCCGGGGTGGTCTGGCGTGGCGCACGGTTGGTGCTGGACTTGAAACGGGTGTTGCCCAGGCCGTGCCAGCCGCCCTGCACCACCATCAGTTTCTGCCCGGCCTTGACCAGGTCGCCGATCACTTCCTGGGTGCCCGCGTCGATCACGGTGGTGCCGACCGGCACGCGCAGGATCAGGTCGTCGCCCTTCTTGCCGGTGCAGTCGGTGCTGCCGCCATTGGAGCCGCGCTGGGCCTCGAAGTGACGGGTGTAGCGGTAGTCGACCAGGGTATTGAGGTTTTCGTCGGCAACCATGTACACCGAGCCGCCGTCGCCACCATCGCCACCGTTGGGGCCACCGTTCTCGATGAACTTCTCGCGGCGGAAGCTCATGCAACCGTTACCGCCGTCACCGGCCTTGACCTTGATCGATACTTCGTCAACAAACTTCATAAAAACCGCCTCTCGTCAGTTGGACGAGCTGAGTGACACAAAGACATAAGGCTCTTGCAAAAGTGAGCGCGGCGGCCCCGATACGGCCAGAACACCAGCGCCGGCAGCCCATACAAACAGCTTTGCAAGAGACTCACCCCACAAACGAAAAAGCCCCGTCGCGAGACAGGGCTTTTCCAGCGATCGCGCGATTACTCGGCAACGACGCTCACGTAACGACGACCGAAGGCGCCTTTTACTTCGAACTTGATCTTACCCGCGATCTTGGCGAACAGGGTGTGATCCTTGCCCATGCCAACGCCGTAGCCAGCGTGGAATTGGGTGCCGCGCTGACGCACGATGATGTTGCCCGGGATGATAGCCTGGCCGCCATACATCTTCACGCCAAGGCGTTTGGCTTCTGAGTCGCGACCGTTACGGGTACTACCACCAGCTTTTTTGTGTGCCATGGTTCAATTCTCCAGAAATGGGGATTTGGGCGATTAAGCCGAAATACCGGTGATCTTGATTTCGGTGAACCACTGGCGGTGGCCCATACGCTTCATGTGGTGCTTACGGCGGCGGAACTTGATGATGCGCACTTTGTCGTGACGACCTTGCGAGATCACTTCAGCAACAACCTTGGCACCAGCAACGACTGGAGCGCCGATGTTCACGTCGTCGCCATTGGCAACCAACAGAACGCGGTCGAAAGTCACGGATTCGCCAGTGGCGACTTCCAGTTTTTCGATTTTCAGGTATTCACCTTCGGCGACTTTGTACTGCTTGCCACCGGTAACAATTACTGCGTACATGGGTATTTCTCCGATAATCCTGCTCACCCAGCTCTTTATAGGAAGAGTATTGGCTGGCATGGCTGCATAGGGCTGGAACGGCCCAGTGCAATTGCGTAAGGCAGGTGCTGCCCAGGAAGTTCAGGGTGCGCGATTGTACGCAAGCCAGCTTTGCCTTGCAAGTGTGGCCATTGACCCCACGGGCAGTGCGCCTTGACACGCCGGGACCCGCAACCTAGCATGCCGCGCAACCCTTATGGAGCACCTGTGGCCGATGCAACCCCAAGCTTTCTACCGTGCGGTAGCGGACGACTTCAGCGCCGTTGACGAGATCATCAAGAAGCAGCTGACTTCGCGTGTGCCGCTGGTATCGAAAATCGGCGACTATATTACCTCGGCCGGGGGCAAGCGTCTGCGCCCGCTGCTGGTGTTGCTGTGCGGCAAGGCACTGGGCCGCGAAGGCGACGACCTGCGCCTGCTGGCAGCCACCATCGAGTTCCTGCACACCGCCACCCTGCTGCATGACGACGTGGTCGACATGTCGGGCATGCGCCGTGGCCGCTCTACCGCCAATGCCCTGTGGGGCAACGCGCCAAGCGTGCTGGTGGGCGACTTCCTGTACTCGCGCTCGTTCGAGATGATGGTCGAGCTGGGCTCGATGCCGGTCATGCAGATCCTCTCCAAGGCCACCCGAGTGATTGCCGAGGGTGAAGTGCTGCAGCTGTCGCGCATTCGCGACGCCAGCACCACCGAGGAAGTCTACATGGACGTCATCCGCGGCAAGACCGCCATGCTGTTCGAAGCCTCCACCCACAGCGCCGCCGCACTGGCCGGCGCCAGCGACGAACAGCGCGAAGCCCTGCGTACCTTCGGCGACCACCTGGGCGTGGCCTTCCAGCTGGTCGACGACCTGCTCGACTACAAGGGCGACGCCGAGACCCTGGGCAAGAACGTCGGTGACGACCTGGCCGAAGGCAAGCCGACCCTGCCGCTGATCTACACCATGCGCGAAGGCACCCCCGAGCAGGCGGCGCTGGTGCGCCAGGCCATCCAGAAAGGTGGCCTTGAAGACCTGGAGAGCATCCGCAACGCAGTGGAGGCCGCCGGCGCGCTGGAGTACACCGCACAGATGGCGCGTGACTACGTGGCCCGTGCCATCGCCTGCCTGGACGTGCTGCCGGCCAGCGAATACCGCGATGCGCTGGTCGAACTCAGCGAATTCGCCGTCGCCCGCACGCACTGATCCCCTGCCCGGCCCATCGCTCGATGGGCCTGCTTTTCCTCTGGCCGGCAAAACCCTATACAATGTGGGTTTTCTGCACGTAGTCCTGAGGAACCGTAGTGAGCACTTTGCCACCCTGCCCCAAATGCAACTCCGAATACACCTACGAAGACGCCAGCCAGCTGATCTGCCCCGAGTGCGCCCACGAGTGGTCGGCCAGCGGTGAAGCCGAAGCGGCCAGCGACGAAGCGGTGAAGAAGGATTCGGTGGGCAACGTCCTGCAGGACGGCGACACCATCACCGTGATCAAGGACCTCAAGGTCAAGGGCACCTCGCTGGTGGTCAAGGTTGGCACCAAGGTCAAGAACATCCGCCTGTGCGACGGCGACCACGACATCGACTGCAAGATCGACGGCATCGGCCCGATGAAGCTGAAATCGGAATTCGTGCGCAAGGTCTGACCCCTGCCTGCCCGGGGCTGCACTCGCAGCCTCGACCCTACCGCCCGGCGGTAATCGCAAGAAAAATCCAATAGTCACTTGCTATTTTGATAATAAGAATTATTCTCATTGAACGCTTTCAAGGAGAATAGCCATGACTTATCTGATAGACGCCTGGCTTGACCGCCCCCATCCGTACCTGCGCATCCTGCACCGCGAAACCGGCGAGGTATGCGCCGTGCTCGAAGAAGACGCGCTGGGCGAACTGCGCGACCAGGGCGACCTGGATCTTCACGGGTTGAATTCGAGCGAGCCTGTGGTGCTCAAGGAGCTGGTGAGGAATCTGTTCCTGTTCTGCTATGCCCGGGCGTTGCGCCCTGGGGGTGGCGCGCAGTGGAACTGAAAGCATCGCGGGTCAAGCCCGCTCCCACAAGGATCACTGCAATCATGAGACTGGCAGTGTACCTGTGGGAGCGGGCTTGACCCGCGATGAGGGCCGCAAGGTCCTGCGACGTACTTACAGTACGTCCAGCAGCTCGACGTCGAACACCAGCACGCTGTGCGGCGGGATGCTGCCAACGCCCTGGGCGCCGTAAGCCAGCTCGCTCGGTACGTACAGGCGCCATTTGCTGCCCGCGTTCATCAGTTGCAGGGCCTCGGTCCAGCCAGCGATCACGCCGCCGACCGGGAATTCTGCCGGCTGGCCACGCTCGTAGGAGCTGTCGAACACGGTGCCGTCGATCAGGGTGCCGTGGTAGTGGGTGCGCACGCTGTCTTCACGGCTTGGCTTGGCGCCTTCACCGGCAGTCAGTACTTCGAACTGCAGGCCCGAGGCAAGGGTGGTGATGCCGTCACGCTTGGCGTTCTCGGCCAGGAAGGCCTTGCCTTCGCCAGCGGCCGCTTCGGCCTTGGCAGCCGCTTCGGCCTGCATGATTTCACGGATGACCTTGAAGCTGGCCGACAGGTCTTCTTCGCTGACGCGGCTGGCCTGGCCATTGAAGGCGTCGGTCAGACCGGCCAGGATCGCGTCCAGGTTGACGCCCGGTGGCGGGTTGTCACGCAGCTGGCCACCCAGCTGACGGCCAATGCCGTAGCTGACGCGGGTTTCGTCGGTGGACAGGTTGAGTTCGGACATGTTTCTGCTCCGCTACAGGGCGCACAAAAGCCGCGCCCGCTGTGAAAAGGGCAAGCAGCCTAGCACACTGCGGCAAAGCAGTTCAGCTACCAGGCAGTACGTCGCGGCATCGGCACCTTGAGGTCTTCTTCGGGGGTGCCGTGCAGGCCGCACATCTCGTCCTGCACCGACCAGTGCACCAGGTGCAGCGGCACGGCGGGCAAGCCATTGAGCAGGCGCTGGCCATCGACCACCGAGTGCACCTTGAGACGTACACCCTTGGCATCCAGCAACGGGTGCGCCTTGCCCTTGACCCGGGCCTCGAGCACGAAGTCCCCCCCTTCGATGGCGATCAGGTTCAGTTCGTCCACCCGGCCGGCCCTGGCCTCGCTGTTCAGTTCATGCAGGTTCATTGCGATACCTCGCTACTGGAACATTCCACAGGCCGTTCATTTTTTGTACAGCATCGACCAAAGCACAAGCCAGAAACGCAACCGCCCGTCCGTTATGCAACGGACGGGCGGCTGACAAGGCGTGATACCCCGCAGGTCAGTGCTTGGTCATCTTGTCCAGGTAGCCCATGGCGAACGCCGAGACCACGAAGGTCATGTGGATGATCACGTACCACATCAGGTACTGGGTCTCGATGTTGCGCGCGTCCATGAACACCCGCAGCAGGTGGATGGAGGAGATCGCCACGATCGAGGCGGCCACCTTCATCTTCAGCGAGGAAGAGTCCATCTTGCCCAGCCAGTTGAGCTTTTCGGTGCCTTCGGCGATATCCAGCTGCGACACGAAGTTCTCGTAGCCCGAGATCATCACCATCACCAGCAGGCCGCCCACCAGGGCCATGTCGATCAGCGACAGCAGTACCAGGATGAGGTCGGACTCGGCCAGCGAGAAGACGTTGGGCAGCACATGGAAGATCTCCTGAAAGAACTTCAGCGCCAACGCCAGCAGCCCCAGGGACAGGCCAAAATAGATGGGTGCGAGCAGCCAGCGCGAGGCGTACATCGCATTTTCGATAAAGCGTTCCATTGAGCAGATCACCAGGTGGCTGGAAAAAAACGAGCGCGAGTATAGCAGCCACCTGTGACAGGAAAAGCCCGCGACACGCTGCCACAGGCCGGAGGATGAACGGTCGGCTCAGGTGTCGGGGTTGGACTGCAGGTCACCCACATGGTGAACCCGTTCGCCGTTGATGCGACGCAGCTGCGCCTGCAGGTGCACGCACCAGATCTGCGGGTCGTCGGCCACCTGGTAGCCGTGCAGGGTCAGGCTGTCGACAATCGCGCTGAGCACCGACTCGGCCACGAACGGCCCGTGAAACGGCCCCTGGGCCTTGATCGCGGAGGGTTGCTCGCCGGCCATGCCGGCGGCGAACAGCAGTGTCCACATGCCGGTGTCACCGGCCAGCGGGCGGATACGGCACTCAATGCGGGTCACCAGGCCCAGGCATTGACGGGTAAGGCTGAGGGTACGCGGCATGGCGACGGTCCTCGGTGAGGCGTTGCGTAGCCTGTGGCCAGGCTGGTTTCGATCCTTTTGCGCACGACGGTCCATGCCTTGAGGATAGAAGAAATCCGCCGGCGACAAGCGGTCGGCGCCGAGCGGTCATGTGCCATGCGCCGAACTGCCCCCTTCGCCCGTAATGCCGACTCCCACATGTAGGAGCCGGCATTGCCGGCGAAGAACCCAACGCGGTCAGGAAGGCTTCACCTGCGCCAGCGCCTCTTCGGCCTGCTCCTTCTCGGCTTCCTTGAGGTCCTCTTCGCTGATCATCTCGGCAATCACCCGCAACCGCTCGACTACCCGCGCATTGATGCTGCCTTCGGGGAACTCGCCCTCCTCGTTCGGCTGCCCGGCCGGCTCGCCCACCAGCAGGCTCAGGGCCTCGTCGGCCTGGCTGACTGCGTAGACATGGAATTGCCCGGCGCGCACCGCCTGCAGCACGCGCTCGTCGAGCATCAGCGTGGCCACGTTGGCCCGCGGGATGATCGCGCCCTGCTCACCGGTCAGGCCACGAGCCTCGCACAGGCGGAAGAAGCCCTCGATCTTCTCGTTGACCCCGCCCACCGCCTGCACTTCACCGAACTGGTTGATCGAGCCGGTGATCGCAAAGCACTGCTTGAGCGGGGTTTTCGACAGGGCCGAGATCAGCGTGCAGGCCTCGCCCAGCGATGCGCTGTCGCCATCCACATAGCCGTAGGACTGCTCCAGCGCGATGCTGGCCGAAATGGCCAGGGGGAACTCCTGGGCATAGCGGCTGCCCAGGTACCCGGTGAGGATCATCACGCCCTTGGAGTGGATCGGCTGGCCCAGGTTGACCTCACGCTCGATATCCACGATGCCGCTGCCGCCCGGGTACACCGTGGCGGAAATCCGCGCCGGCACGCCGAACGCCGAATCGCCCACCTCCAGCACGGTCAGGCCGTTGCACTTGCCCACCGCCGCGCCTTCGGTGTCGATCAGGATGATCCCGGCCAGCATGTCGTCGAGAATCCGCGCCGATACCCGCCCGGTACGCGTGGCCTTGGCCTTGAGCGCCCGCTCGATGTGCCCGGCGTCGGTCATCTCGTCGTTGGCCAGGTGGCGAATGAAATCCGCCTCGCTGACCAGCTGGAACAGGTCGCCGATGCGCGCCGACAGGCGCCCCTGGTGCTCGGCCAGGCGGGCGCTGTAGGTGGCCAGGCGCGCCACCGCATCGGCGGTCAGCGGGGCCATGCCCTCCTCGCTGGTGCGGGTCTTGAGCAACTGGGCGAACTGCTCCAGGCTCTCCTCGACCATGGGAATGTCTTCGTCGAAGTCCACCAGCACCCGGAACATCTCCTGGAAGTCCGGGTCGTGGTCCTGCAGCGCGTAGTACAGCTGGCGGGCGCCGATGATGATCACCTTGACCTGCAGCGGGATCATCTGCGGGGTGAGGGTCACGGTGGCCAGGCGACCGAACTCGCCCAGCGGCGACTCCATCTTCAGCTTGCGCGATTGCAGGGCGCGCTTGAGCGCATCCCACACGAACGGCTCGCCGAGCATCTTCTCGGCTTCCAGAATCAGGAACCCGCCATTGGCGCGGTGCAGCGCCCCCGGGCGCAACTGGCGATAGGTGGTGTACAGCGCGCCCTGGTCGTTGCCGTATTCGATGCGGCCGAACAGGTTGTCGTAGGTAGGGTGCGGCTCGAACACCACGGGCGCGCCGCCGCTGGCGTGATGGCCGACCACCAGGCTGGGGGCGTACTGCTCTTCGAGCATCTTGCGCGCCACCGCGTCGGTCTTGCTGTCGTCGACCAGTTGCTCGACCACGGTGCGCAGCAGGTTGACCTGCATGGCCTGCAGGTAGGCGCACACCGCAGCGTTCTCGGCGTACTTCTCCGACAGCGGGGCCAGCAAGGGCTGCAGGGCCAGGGTGATGGTTTCTTCGTTGAGCTGGCGCAGCTGGTTGTTCGACTCGCGCTTCCACTGCGGCAGGCTGGCGAGCTCTTCGTTGAGGCGCTCTTCCAGCGCGGCGATGTCCTCGTGGAAGCGCTCGCGCTCGGCCTCAGGCAACTGGGCGAACTCGGCCTCGTCCAGCGCCTTGCCATCGGCCATTGGGGTGAAGGCGACGTTGCTGCTGTCGCGGTACAGGGCCACGTCCTTTTCCAGCGAGGCGCGCTCGATCACATCCAGGGCACGGTCGTAGCGCTGGTTGAAGGCGCGGTCGATGGCGCTTTTCTTCTGCTGATAGGACGGGTGCTCGAACACCGCCGGAAAGGTCGCCAGCAGGTTGTCGATCAGGCCCCCGATATCGGCGATGAAGGCCCCGGCACTGCCGGCCGGCAGCTCGAACGCCTTGGGCTCGCGGGGCTCGTCGAAGTTGTTGACGTACAGCCAGTCGGACGGCGTCTGCAGGCGCTTGCCTTCTGCCTTGAGGTAGCGCTTGACGAACGAGAAGCGGCCGGTGCCCGGCTCGCCCATGACAAACACGTTGTAACCGGGGCGTGGCATGGCGACGCCGAACTGCAAGGCTTCGACTGCACGTTCCTGGCCTAGCACACCGCGAAAGGGCTCCAGATCATTGGTGGTGGAAAAATCGAACTGTTCAGCGGAAAACGGCCGGGTCAGGGCTTCGGGCGCAAGACGCAGGCTCGCAGCAACAGGATCGGGCATCGGGCTTCCTTACTTCGGCGGGGCGGATGACGGCATTCTGGCGCCGCCTGCGCCCGGCTTGCAAGGCTCTTCAACGCTTTAGCGCGCAGGGTCGAAAACCTGCTCCGCGTCAATTATTTCAAGCAATCTTTTGCAATTAATCACGGAACCCTTAGATCGTGCCTAAACTCCAAACTGCGCGGCTGGGTAAACAACCGACCCGTCCTGGCAACTAGTCCTACAGACATGCCAGATAACCCTGACCTTTGGTTTGAACATCAGAAAGAGAACAATGCTATGAAACGGATTCTTCTGGGTACTCTGTTCACCGCGGTTTCGCTCAACGCCATGGCCCAGGCGCCTGGCGGCCCGGACTGCGGCTGGGGCAACATGCTGTTCGAGGGCCAACGCGGCACGCCGGCTCACTTCCTCGCATCCACCACCAACGGTACCTCGGGCAACGCCACCTTCGGCATGACCTCGGGCACCAACGGCTGCTCCACCAATGCGTCGCTGACCTATGGCGGCAAATCCTGGTTCGCCATGAATGGCATGATGAACGAGCTGTCCGAAGACATGGCGCAAGGCCAGGGCGAAGCACTGACCACCTACGCGGTGGTACTGGGCGTCGCACCGGAAGACCGTGCGCACTTCGCGGCCGTGACCCACCAGCACTTCCAGGAAATCTTCACCACAGCCGACGCTACCGCTGAAGATGTTCACACCAACACCCTTGCCGTCCTGAAAAGCGACGCCCGTCTGGCCAAATACGCAACCCCGGCCTAAGCTCGGCACACCCGCCCCGACCACGGGGCGGGTTTGTTTGCCCGCCTCTATCGGCATCATTCAGACGTAGTTGCCCGACATGCTCAAACGCCTTGCCTACCTGGCGCTCTGTGCCTGCGCCCCGCTGCACGCTGCCACCGTGCTGGACGATGCTCGTCTGCACGCACTGGCCAACGACCGCTACTGGATCTCCCTGGGCCATTACGAAACCGCCAAGCTCGGCGGATGGCGCAGCTACGTGGACGACCCCAAATTCTTCCTGGCCAAGGACGGTGCGCACCACCCTGACCAGGAACTGCGCGCCACCTATGAGGCGCTGTACGCCCCGGCCAGCCTGGGCGACCAGCACGCGCAATGCGTATTCCCGGCGCGCACCCGCTGGCTGCGCGAGCAGTTGCAGCTCACCGACCTGCCGGCGCCGGACTGCAAGGCCTACACCCAGTGGTACTCGGACGTGTCGCCGCACAGCGCGGTGATGATCTTCCCGGCGGCCTACCTGAACAGCCCCTCGTCGATGTTCGGGCACACGCTGCTGCGTATCGACCAGGCCGACGTGCAGAGCGACAACACCGCACTGCTGAGCTACGCGATCAACTTCGGCGCCTACATCGAGGGCAACGACAACAGCATCCTGTATGCCTGGAAGGGCCTGATGGGCGGCTACCCCGGCCTGTTCGCGCTGGTGCCCTACCAGGAGAAGCTGTCCGAATACCGCAGCCTGGAAAACCGCGACCTGTGGGAATACCGGCTGAACCTCACGCCCGAGGAAACCGGGCGCATGGTCGAGCACATCTGGGAACTCAAGCAGATCCAGTTCGACTATTTCTTCTTCGACGAAAACTGCTCGTATCGCCTGCTCGAACTGCTGCAGGTGGCACGGCCGAGCCTGGACCTGACCTCGCAGTTCCCGCTCACGGCGATCCCCACCGACACGGTCAAGGCGGTGAAACAGTCCGGGCTGGTGGCGCGTACCGACTACCGCCCATCGCGCGAGCGCGAGCTGCTGGAGCGGGCCAAACCGCTGGACCATGCCGAACAGCAGCAGGTGCTGGCCGTGAGCGCCGACACCGCGCAGCTGCAGAGCCCCGCCTTCACCGAGCTGCCGCGCGAGCGCCAGGCGCTGGTGCAGGACGCCGCCTATCGCCTGGAGCGCTACCGCGCCAATGGCCTGGAGCGCGACCCGGAGCGGGCCAGGCGCAGCTTCGAGTTGCTGCGCGCGATCAACCGCAACCCGCCACCGCCGTTGCAGATCGAACGCCCCGGGCTGCCGGAGGACGGCCACGAGTCGCGCACCTGGCAGCTGGGCGTGGGTACCCGAGAAGACCGGGCCTTTGCCGAGTACGGGCTGCGCATGGCCTATCACGACCTCAACGACAACGCCTACGGCTTCCCGCTGGGGGCGCAGATCGAGATCCTGCAACTGAAGGTGCGCCAGTACGAACACAACGACTGGCAGGTGCAGCGCCTGGACCTGGCCACGATCCGCTCGCTGACGCCGCGCAACGACCTGCTCAAGCCGTGGTCGTGGCAGGTGGCCGGCGGGTTGGAACGGGTGCTGGGCAAGCATGAGAACGAGGTGCTGGTCAGCCATGTGAATGGCGGCGCCGGGGGCACCTGGCAGTTGGGCCAGGACATGCTCGGGTTTGCCCTGGGCACGGTGCGGGTGGAGCACAACAATGACTTTGCCGGGTTCATCGCACCCGCGGCAGGGTTCAACACCGGCGTGCTGTGGCGCAACGGGCTGGGCAACCTGAGCCTGGAGGCCAAGGGCGACTACTTCACCAATGGCGAGGTCCGCCGCAGCCTGAGCCTCAACCAGCAGTGGGAACTGTCGCGCAACCTGGGCCTGCGCCTGAGTGCCAGGCGCGAGTTCAGCCAGCTGGCGACGGCGCAGAACGAGGTGATGCTCGAGGTGAAGTGGTACAACTACTGAAGTCATCGCGGGTCAAGCCCGCTCCCACAAGGGCAGTGAGAAACCTTGTGGGAGCGGGCTTGACCCGCGATGCGATCCAATTGTTTGACATCTTTTTGACCTCTCTTGCACACACCAGCACCTAGACTTCCCCCCAACAGGTGGAGAGTTCGAACATGCGCGGGCACTGGGTACTGGTGGCAATGATGCTGGGCGGTTGCGCCAGCACCCACGATCAACTGATCGAGCAAGGCTACCCTGCCCCCTACGCCGACGGCTTCCAGGCCGGTTGCAGCAGCGGCCACCAGGCCGCAGGCGTGATGATGGGCGAGTTTCGCAAGGACGTGCCGCGCTATCTGCACGACCGCCAGTACGAGACCGGCTGGGACGACGGCTTTCGCCAGTGCCAGGCCATGCAGCAGAGCCAGGACCAGGACACCTACCGCAGCCGCCACTGGGACGAGCGCGACCAGCAGTGGCAGCAGGAAAAGGACCGCGACGCCGCCCGCGCCTATCGACGCCAATAGGTCGCCCTCGAACATTCGATGCAACCGGTGACCGCGCATGATGGTCTTCCTACAAAGGAGGCCAACCATGAGCCGAGCATTCGTCAACGAAGACCAGGCCGCCGATCAGGCCAATCAACCGGTAGAGCGGCGCATCAGCGAACAACCCAACCACGTCACCGCCCAGGGCCTGACCCTGCTCAAGCAGCGGGTCAGCGAACTGGAGACCCTGCGCAGCACGCTGCTGGGCGACCCCGACAAACAACGCCTGGCCGAGGTCGAGCGCGACCTGCGCTACTTCAGCGCCCGCGTGCAGAGCGCCCAGGTGGCCGCACCCGCCACCTCGCAGAGCAAGGTGCAGATCGGTAGCCGGGTGGTGTTTGTCGATGAAGAAGGCCGCCAGCATGAAGTGCAACTGGTCGGCGAAGACCAGGCCTATGCCGCCAGTGGCCTGATCAACTGGGGGTCACCCCTGGGCCGGGCACTGCTGGGGGCAGCGCCCGGTGACGAGGTGCTGTGGCGACGACCGGCGGGTGATCAACTGATCGAGGTCGTCGCCATCGAGCCGCAGGCCTAGACCACACCCTGGGCCAGCATGGCGTCGGCAACCTTGACGAAGCCGGCGATGTTGGCGCCCTTGACGTAGTTGATGCGGCCGTTGTCTTCGCCGTAGTACACGCAGGCATGGTGGATCGACTGCATGATGTTGTGCAGCTTGCTGTCCACCTCGCCGGCCGTCCACAGCAGGCGCATGGCGTTCTGCGACATCTCCAGGCCGCTGACGGCCACGCCACCGGCGTTGGAGGCCTTGCCCGGGGCGAACAGGATACCGGCCTCGATGAAGAGGTCCACGGCGTCCAGGGTGGTCGGCATGTTGGCGCCTTCGGCCACGCAGATGCAGCCGTTGCGCAGCAGGGTGCGTGCGTCTTCGGCGTCCAGCTCGTTCTGGGTGGCGCACGGCAGGGCGATGTCGCAGGCTAGGCTCCAAGGGCGCTGGCCGGCGCGGAACTCCAGGCCGAACTCGCCGCCCAGCTCGCTCAGGCGGCCGCGCTTGACGTTCTTGAGCTCCATCAGCGCATCCCACTGCGCATCGTTCAGGCCGGCTTCGCAGTACAGGGTGCCTTCGGAGTCGGACAGCGAGATGACCTTGCCGCCCAGGTCCATGACCTTGCGCGCGGCATATTGCGCCACGTTGCCGGAGCCGGAGATGGCCACACGGCGACCGTCGATGCGCAGGCCGTCGCGCTTGAGCATTTCTTCGGCGAAGTACACGCAGCCGTAGCCGGTGGCTTCGGGGCGAATCAGGCTGCCGCCGTAGTTCATGCCCTTGCCGGTCAGCACCGAGGTGAACTGGTTGGCCAGGCGCTTGTACTGGCCGAACAGGAAGCCGATTTCGCGACCACCTACGCCGATGTCACCGGCCGGCACGTCGAGGTCGGCGCCGATGTGGCGGTACAGTTCGCTCATGAATGCCTGGCAGAAGCGCATGACTTCGGCGTCGCTCTTGCCCTTGGGGTCGAAGTCCGAGCCGCCCTTGCCGCCGCCCATGGGCAGCGAGGTGAGGGAATTCTTGAGTACCTGTTCGAAGGCCAGGAACTTCAGCACGCCGAGGTTCACCGAAGGGTGGAAACGCAGGCCGCCCTTGTATGGGCCGATGGCGCTGCTCATCTGGATGCGGTAGCCGCGGTTGACACGCACCCTGCCCTTGTCGTCGACCCACGATACACGGAACAGAATGGCCCGCTCCGGCTCGACCATGCGTTCGAGAATACCGGCCTGCAGGTAGTGCGGGTTGGCTTCGAGGAAGGGCCACAGGCTGCGCAGTACCTCTTCCACGGCCTGATGGAACTCGGGCTGGGCAGGGTCGCGTTTTTGCAGGCGTGCGAGGAAGTCTTCGACGGATTCGATCATTTAGACATTCACCAGATAGAGTTGGACTTATTAGTTTTTTCAGGACTTTACCAAGAACCACTCGCACCGCAACAGGGCAAAATGTCGTTTTTATGGAAATAAATGGTGCATTTCTATAAATGTATACACCTTCGCCGGCAAAGCCGGCTCCTACAGCAGGCCGCACAACCCTGTAGGAGCCGGCCTTGCCGACGAAGCATGCGAAGCGTATTTCAAGCAAAAAAAACGGGGCCCGAAGGCCCCGTTTCAGTGCAAGACCGTGAAGGTCATGCCAGTTTCTTGTGCCGTACCCGGTGCGGCTGGGCAGCGGCTTCACCCAGGCGCTTCTTGCGATCGGCTTCGTACTCGGTGTAGTTGCCTTCGAAGAACACCGCCTGCGAATCGTCTTCGTAGGCCAGGATGTGGGTAGCCACACGGTCAAGGAACCACCGATCGTGAGAGATCACGATAGCGGCGCCCGGGAAGTCCAGCAGGGCTTCCTCCAGCGAACGCAGGGTTTCGACGTCGAGGTCGTTGGACGGTTCGTCGAGCAGCAGCACGTTGCCGCCCTCTTTGAGCGTCAACGCCAGGTGCAGGCGGCCACGCTCACCACCGGAGAGGTCCTTGACGAACTTCTGCTGGTCGCCGCCCTTGAAGTTGAAGCGCCCCACGTAGGTACGCGCCGGGATCTCGTAGTTGCCGATGCGGATCTGGTCGGAACCGTCGGAGATCTGCTGGAACACGGTCTTGCCGCCGTCCAGGTCTTCGCGGCTCTGGTCGACGCAGGCCAGTTGCACGGTTTCACCGATCTCGATGCTACCCGAGTCCGGTTGCTCCTTGCCCATCAGCATGCGGAACAGGGTCGATTTACCGGCGCCGTTACCGCCGATCACACCGACGATGGCGCCTTTTGGCATGCTGAACGACAGGTTGTCGATCAGAACGCGGTCGCCGTAGCCCTTGGTGACGTTCTTGAACTCGATGACCTTGTCACCCAGACGCGGGCCGGCCGGGATGTAGATCTCGTTGGTTTCGCTGCGCTTCTGGAATTCCTGCGACTGCATTTCTTCGAAGCGTTGCAGACGCGCCTTGGATTTGGACTGGCGGGCCTTGGCACCTTTGCGCACCCATTCCAGTTCTTCCTTCATGGCCTTTTCATGGGCCGACTGCTGCTTGGACTCCTGGGCCAGGCGGTCCGACTTGGCTTCCAGCCAACCCGAATAGTTGCCCTCGTAAGGAATACCGGCGCCGCGGTCGAGTTCCAGAATCCAGCCGGCGACGTTGTCCAGGAAGTAACGGTCGTGGGTAATAGCGACCACGGTGCCCGGGAAGTCGTGCAGGAAGTGCTCCAGCCAGGCTACCGAGTCGGCATCCAGATGGTTGGTCGGTTCGTCGAGCAGCAGCATGTCGGGGGCCGACAGCAGCAGGCGGCACAGGGCCACGCGGCGCTTCTCGCCACCGGACAGGTGTTCGACCTTGGCGTCCCAGGCCGGCAGGCGCAGCGCGTCGGCGGCGACTTCCAGCTGGCGCTCGAGGTTGTGACCGTCGCTGGCCTGCAGGATCGCTTCCAGCTTGGCCTGTTCGGCGGCCAGCTTGTCGAAGTCGGCGTCCGGGTCGGCATAGGCGGCGTAGACCTCGTCCAGGCGGGCCTGGGCGTCCTTGATCACGCTGACGGCCTCTTCGACCACCTCACGCACGGTCTTGGTGGGGTCCAGTTGCGGCTCTTGCGGCAGGTAGCCGACATTCAGATCGGGCATCGGACGCGCTTCGCCGTCGAACTCGGTGTCGACGCCGGCCATGATTTTCAGCAGGGTGGATTTACCCGAACCGTTGAGGCCGAGCACGCCGATCTTGGCGCCGGGGAAAAAGGACAGCGAAATGTTCTTGAGGATTTCCCGCTTCGGCGGCACAACTTTGCTCAGCCGATGCATGGTGTAGACGTATTGAGCCAAAACGTGAGCTCCAGTAAGTAGGTCAATCAAAGGAGCTGATTGTAGACACAATTGGGTACCCCGGCCATCGTCGCGACTGGCGGTGCGGCCGGGGGGGAAAGTGCACGTTGCGGGCAATGCCTAGCTGATGACTGCGCCCTTGGGGCCACTGGCGATCAGCGCGGCGCCGCAGGCGGTCTTCATGCCATCCAGCGCCACGGGCGTACCGCCGACGCTGTAGGTGCTGCTGCCCTCGGCAATGGGAAATACCCCTTTGCACAGGGGGCAACTGACGCTGTGCCCTACCCCGGCAATCGGCTTGCCATTGAGGTTGGTGTTGGAAAAGGCTTCGAGTACCACGCCACCGTGGGTGGTGGCATCGCCCAGGCGAACAATGTCTTTCATGAGGTGGGTCCGTCCTTGTGTGATGGGATGTATTACGTGTGGAG
Source organism: Pseudomonas sp. FBF18 (assembly GCF_024261405.1). Taxonomy (NCBI): domain Bacteria; kingdom Pseudomonadati; phylum Pseudomonadota; class Gammaproteobacteria; order Pseudomonadales; family Pseudomonadaceae; genus Pseudomonas; species Pseudomonas sp. FBF18. The sequence continues at coordinate 117,107 of NZ_QKRS01000016.1, forward strand.
GTGCAGGCCTTTGCACTCACGTCCGATGGTGCCTGATTGGAAGAGGGCTGAACATCAACATGCCGTTGCATGTCGTGGGAACGCGGGCGTCATCGAGCGGGTATCACGCTGGGCAGCCCAGATCCTCATAGTCGCTGTCAAACATTCAAGCCATCCAGGGCTACTGATGATCGTTAAGGAGCAGGATCAACGCTACTCAGCCACTGCTCAAAGTCATCCGCAACACGGCGGGCACTGCCCGTTTCATGATCCCACAACACCACGGCAGGTTCGCCTGAGGCGCCTCGCGCGTCATAATCGAAGCAATAATAATCACCTGTTCCAAACTCTGCGAAGGGCAACAGCGGTGCAAAACGCTCAGGCGATTGCGAGAAACTTTCCAGCCACGCCCGCCACCCTGCGGTGTAATTTCGGACGATCGAGTCCCAGGTCTTCCTCGGGTCTCGGCTGTCGAACACGGGGAACACCACCAGGCCACCCAATGACCGTCCATTGTTGGCAAGCAGCCAGCGGGAAAAGGATGTGGGGAACGTTCTGTTCAGTTCCTTCTCTGCAGAAGCGATTGCAGAAAGCGTTGTGCCGATGACACGCGTTTTTGACATTCGGTTTCGATGTCCATCACTGGAGGCTACAAGAATCCCGCGTTGAGCACTGTATTGGTGGCCCTGACTCACGTCCAGAAGATCATCGTGCAGCAAGTAGTGATTCAAGCAGGTTTTCAAAACGTCTGAGGACACTGCGCTGTCCTGCGAATATGCCAGATCGGTAACACCCTGAAACGGCTCCATCATGTAACAGAATTTGAGATCCAACTCCTTGGCACGCTATGGCCTGGTCGATCACGCCGCATGAGGTCGCTTGTATTTTCGTTCACATGCCAGTAACTGCTTTCGGACCTGCACACCGTTGTGCAACCGGTGGCTCAGGTTGCCCCGCTCGTCATAGGTGTAATGCGTGCCCGCATACTCACGCAGCAGGTTGTCCATCAACCGGTTACGCCAGGGCGCACGCTCCAGCGGACGGGTCGGTTCGTGGTGCTTGTCGTCCAGCAGGTTGGGGCCAGCAGTTCATGCTGATCGACCGTCATGCCCAACAGATGACCGCTACCGTAGGTCAGCCAGCTGACCTTGTGGCCATCCGGACGCACGGTCGAGGTGCGCAGGCTGAGGGCGTCGTACTCGTGCTGCCACACCGCGACCATCAGGCTACCGGTGGCCAGGTAGTGCAGGTGTCACGAACGAGGTTGCCGGCCTTGTCATGGAACCACTGCAGCTTGCTCGCGGCGTTGATGACCTGGACCAGCCTGCCGTCGTAGGCGAAGGTTTCTTCCTCGCGCTGTTCGCCCCGGCTGGGGATGCGGGAGGTGAAGCGCCTAACGGGGTCGAGATAACGTGAGCGCCGCGCCCACCGTTTGAGCCTCCCGGAGCATAGCCGACTCGCTCATTTCAGAGCGTGAGGTGTCGGTAGGTTTTTGCCCGAATTCGTCACCGCAATGGAACCGGCAATCGGCGCGTGAGAGGCCGAAGCTTTTCACGATCCTTCCAGAGCCCCGGAAAAACTTCAAACTTAAGATCGTCTCTATTTACGCCTGTATCGTAATAGCGAGCTAATCTGTCGGCGAGGTCAAGATCACCCCACATATTTGTAAGCTCATACGTTTCAATAATCTCTCGATCATCATAAACCGACAGATCGTGTTTTATTACCGGAGCCCCATATGTTTCTGGATTCTCAACCTCTCCTACGTCTATAAGTCTTCCACCATAAAAAGAAAACGTTTCTCGACCACCTTTAAAGTGCGCCCCATCCAATGACGTATACGGCTTTAGCCAGTAGCGCTGAAGTTTGAGGAATCGAGATTGAATTCCCTCCACAGAAATTTTACGCACACCTAAATTTTTTTGTACCACAGCCCCAACAAAGACCTGAAAAAGCGCTCCAACCCCACTCCAATCGATGTCATCCCAGTAATCATCCTCTCGAAAAACATCATAGATACAAAGAACGGTATTCCCAGTCATTCTAGCGACGGTATAAAGATTCTCCCTAACCTTGATTACAATGAAATGGCCAGATTTCCATACGATTCTTTTTTTCAAATCACCCACCCCTTAGTTAGAGCTCGCATACTACAGACCCGCCGAAGCCTTGAGAATCCAAATGTCGATTAGCGGCATCAGTATATTCTTGACACCTTTTGTTATTCTTCCCAACCGGATTCTGTTTGTTTGCAGTTCCGTCTAGCCCATCGTTTCCCACGAAATAATGCTGCTCTAGTCCTCTGGCAGTGTCCTTTCCACCCTGACCATACCCACGATATACAACCTCCGGCGCGGCCCCCCCCAAAGCGCTCATAATTTCCGCCATATCGATACTTTACAACATCCACACCGACTCTATCCCCAGGCATACTTGCATAACCTATATACGGCTTACCTGTCTGCTGATCAATTGCTTGATACGTAACATGCGTCGCCGTTGCTGGATTTCCGGCAAGACCTAATGGATCGATCCAGTAAACCGGATTCGGCGTATACGCAAACAGGTTCAACCCGCCCGCATATCCAAT
>NZ_QKRS01000017.1:0-14990 GCF_024261405.1 Pseudomonas sp. FBF18
CGCGGCTCGACCCGGCAGCCGTGCGCCGCGCCGTGCGCCAGCGCCATCGCCGCCAATGGGCCAGCGCGGCGATGCTGCTGGTGGCACTGGGCATCGGTGGCCTGGGCGGCTGGCAGGCGCGCGAGTCGAGCCTGCAGGCGGGCCTCGCACCGATGGCCGATGCCGTGCAGGCGCACCGCCTGTTTGCCCAGTCGGGCACATTGGACCTGAACGTGCAGCGGCCGGGGCAATTGCAGGCCTGGCTGGGCGAGCACTTTGCCCAGGCAGGGCAGTTGCCGGACCTCTCGGCCTATGGCTTCACGCCGGTGGGCGCGCGGTTGCTCAGCAACGAGCAGGGGCCGGCGGCGCTGCTGCTGTTCCAGGATGCCAGCGGCGAGCGGGTCAGCCTGTTCCTGCGCTCGCCCGGCGAGCACTATGCGCGCATGCCCAGTGGCGAGCGGGTGGACGGCGAGTTGCAGGCCCGCTACTGGTCGCAGGGCGCCTACAACTACGCGCTGGTCAGCCCGGCAGCAGAGCCGCGTGCCGCGCAGTTGCGCCAGGCACTGGGGATTGCCCTGTAGCCGGTGCGAACAGGTCCATGAAGTGGCGTGCCTGCGGGGTGCTCTGCTCCCCCGGGCACACCATGTACAGGCCCAGCGGCGGGGTGTCGTGCAGGGCACAGAAGTGCACGCCGTCCTGACGGTTGGCCCGCGCCGCCGCCTGCGGCACCAGGGCCACGCCGAACCCGCAGCCCACCAGGCTGACCAGTGTCTGCATCTGCGCTGCCTGCTGGCTGATGCGCGGGGTGAAGCCGGCGCGTTCGCACAGGCTCAGCATCTGCTGGTGAAAGCCGCTGCCCAGGGCCGGCGGGGTGAACACGAAGTCTTCGTCTGCGGCCTCGCCCAGGTGCACCGGGCCACCGTGGGCCAGTCGGTGCCCGGCAGGCACCGCCAGCAGCAGCGGCTCGTCGAGGATCAGCCGGCTGTGCAGGCGCTCGCTCAGCCCCGGCAGCTGGCGCATGAAGGCCACGTCCAGTTCACCACCCAGCACTCCCTCGGCCAGTTGCGCCGAGGGTTGCTGCTGCAGGCTCAGGCGCACCTTGGGCCACTGCGCGCGAAACCGGCGCAGGGCCTCGAGCAGCGGCGGGTAGCCGGCCAGTGCCAGGCTGCCGATGCGCAGGTGCCCGCTGACCCCGTCGGCCACCTCGCGGGCGTGTTCGGCGCCCTGGTCCAGCAGGCTCAGGGTGGCGCGCGCGGTCTCGACGAAGGCCTGGCCGGCGCCGGTCAGGCACACCCCGCGCGAGTGACGTACCAGCAGCGTGCAACCGAGCTTCTGTTCCAGCCGCGCAATCGCCTGGCTCAGCGGCGGCTGGGCCATGTGCAGGCGTTCGGCGGCGCGGTGGATGTGCAGTTCTTCGGCAACGACGATGAACTGGCGTAACAGGCGGGTCTCGATCATGGCGGCGTCCCTGGCGCGGTGCGATATCTGACGGGTATCGGAACCGGCCTTCGATAGTATTCAACTTTGCGCGGCGCGCTCGATAGGCTCGACGACTTTACAGGAGAGCGCCCATGAACTTCACCCATCGCACCTTTCTCGTCACCGGCGCCGCCCGCGGCCTGGGGCTTGCCTACGCCAGGGCCCTGGCCGAGCGCGGCGCGCGGGTGGTCATTACCGACCGCGGCGCCGACCGCGCCGGCTGCGGCACCGACCCCGGCCCGGTCGAACAGGCGGCCCAGGCCCTGCGGGCGGCGGGGCACCAGGTACTCGGGCACTGCGCCGAACTGGCCGATGAAGCGGCCTGTGAGGCGCTGGTGGCACGCACTGTGGAGCAGTTCGGCGGCCTCGACGGGGTGATCCACAACGCCGGCTGGGTGGGGTACCAGCCGATCGAGCAGGTGGATGCAGGCTTTGTCGAACGCGCCCTGGCGATCAGCGTGCAGGCGCCCTTGTGGCTGTGCAAGCACGCCTGGCCGCACCTGAAGGCCAGCGCCGCGCCGCGGGTGGTGCTGACGACCTCCGACCGGGCCATGTATGCGTGCTACGCGCAGACCGGGCTGGCGGCCTATGCCGCCGGCAAGATGGCGCAGCTGGGCATCATGAATGCCTTGAGCGAAGAGGGCGCCGCACACGGCATTCTGGTCAACGCGGTTTCGCCGGTGGCGCGCACGCGCATGTGGGGCGAGGAGGGCGAGCCGGATGACCTCAAGCCCGAGTGGGTGGTGCCGGGGGTGGTGTACCTGGTGTCGGACGCATGCCAGGTGACGGGGCAGGTGCTGCGCGCCAGCAACGGGCAGTTCGTGGCCACGCGCTTCGAGGAGCAGGCGGGGGTCACCTACCCGAGGGATCTGCGCGGGGTCGAGGCGCAGCAGCCCGAGCAGGTGGCGCAGTGCTGGGCGGCGCACGGAATCTGAGGCATCGCCGGGGGATCGCGCCTACTCTTTCAGGCAGACCGTTTGCCATTGCGACCGGCCACCTGATAAAACCTGTATGCAGCATTGCGTCAGGCGTTAATACCCCGATGCCACAGCCGTTCGCTGGCGTCGTACATATGGAATCCAGAATGACCCCAAGACACGTAATCAACGCATCTGTCAGCCCCAAAGGCAGCCTGGAGACACTCTCCCAACGTGAAGTGCAGCAACTGAGCGAAGCCGGTTCCGGCAGCATCTACACCCTGTTCCGCCAGTGCGCCCTGGCCATCCTCAATACCGGCGCCCACGTCGACAACGCCAAGACCATTCTCGACGCCTACAAGGACTTCGAAGTCCGTATCCACCAGCAGGACCGCGGCGTGCGCCTTGAGCTGCTGAACGCGCCGGCCGACGCCTTCGTCGATGGCGAAATGATCGCCAGCACCCGCGAAATGCTGTTCAGCGCCCTGCGCGACATCGTCTACACCGAAAGCGAACTGGACCGCATGGGCATCGACCTGGAAAGCTCCCAGGGCATCACCGACTATGTCTTCCAGCTGCTGCGCAACGCGCGCACCCTGCGCCCGGGCGTGGAGCCGAAGATGGTGGTGTGCTGGGGCGGCCACTCGATCAGCACCGAGGAATACCAGTACACCAAGAAGGTCGGCCACGAACTGGGCCTGCGCAAGCTGGACATCTGCACCGGCTGCGGGCCGGGCGTGATGAAGGGGCCGATGAAGGGCGCCACCATCGCCCACGCCAAGCAGCGCATGAGCATCGGCCGCTACCTGGGCCTGACCGAGCCGGGCATCATCGCCGCCGAGGCGCCGAACCCGATCGTCAACGAGCTGGTGATTCTGCCGGACATCGAAAAGCGCCTGGAAGCCTTCGTGCGCGTGGGCCACGGCATCATCATCTTCCCTGGTGGCGCAGGCACGGCCGAGGAGTTCCTGTACCTGCTGGGCATCCTGATGCACCCGGAAAACCGCGACCTGCCGTTCCCGGTGATCCTGACCGGCCCGCGCAGCGCCGAGGCGTACCTGCAGCAGCTGCATCATTTTGTCGGTGCCACCCTGGGCGAGGCGGCCCATGCGCTGTACGAGATCATCATCGACGACCCGGCCCAGGTCGCGCGGCAGATGACCGAGGGGCTCAGGCAGGTCAAGCAGTTCCGCCGCGAGCGCAACGATGCGTTCCACTTCAACTGGATGCTGAAGATCGAAGAGGGCTTCCAGCGCCCGTTCGACCCGACCCACGCCAACATGGCCAGCCTGCAGCTGAGCCGCGACTTGCCGGCACACGAGCTGGCGGCGAACCTGCGCCGGGCGTTCTCCGGGATCGTGGCGGGCAACGTGAAGGACAAGGGCATTCGCCTGATCGAGGAGCATGGGCCATACGAGATCCATGGCGATACCGCGATCATGCAGCCACTGGACAAGCTGTTGCAGGCGTTCGTGGAGCAGCATCGGATGAAGCTGCCGGGTGGGGCGGCGTATGAGCCGTGCTACCGCGTGGTGAGTTAAGGCCTATCGCGGGTCAAGCCCGCTCCCACAGGTGGCAGATGATCCTGTGGGAGCGGGCTTGACCCGCGATCGCCGGCGACGCGGTGTTCAATTCTGCTGCAAACGCCTGAGCACCAACCCGGTCAGCTCATCGATCATCGGCCGGAACGCTTCGGCCGTGCAGTGCTGCCCGAGCATCACGGTGCGTGTGGTGAGGTGCGAGAACAGCGCATCGAACAGCACGTGCGGCAGTTCCGACAGCGATGCATCCGCGGCCACTGCCCCTTGCCCGCGCTGGCCTTCGAGCAAGCGCAGAATCAGCGAATGCCATACCTGCGGGCCATGCTCGTACCAGGTCTGGCCCACTTCGGGCACATGCGCCGTGCCATTGACCACCAGGCGGTAGAACGCCACGTGCCGCGGGCTGGTGACCACCGCCACCAACTGGTCGAGGATCAGCCGCAGCCCCTCGGCCAGCCCCACGGTGCTGGTGTCCAGCTGGCGCAGGTCGATGATGAAGTCGTCGCACAGGTACTCCACCACCGCCACCAGCAGCTCGTTCTTGCTGCCGAAGTAGCGGTAGATGGTGGCCTTGGAACCGCCTGCCGCGGCGACGATGGCGTCCATGCTGACGCCATCGTAGCCGTGCTCCAGAAACAGCTCGCTGGCGGTCACCAGCAGGTTGCGCCTGCGCTCCACACTTCGGCTCGTAGGGGAAGTCGGGGCACGGTGCAACGGGGTCATGGGCGCTACTCTTTGTCAGGGAGCGCGTACGCTATCACGTAATCCCCGCGATCTGGAGACTGGCGCGCACCGCCGGCCACCACCACCACGTACTGACGGCCTGAGCGCGGCGACACGTAGCTCATCGGTGTGGCCTGGCCGCCGACCGGCAGGCGACCCTTCCACACTTCCTCGCCCGTGGCGATGTCCAGTGCCCGCAGGTAGTAGTCCTGGGTACCGGCATAGAACACCAGCCCGGCACCGGTGCTCACGCCGCCGCCCAGGGTGGGCATGCCCAGCGGGATCGGCAGGTTGGCACGCACGCCATTGATCACCGCGTCCTGCACCGTACCGGCTGGACGTTCCCAGACCTGCTTGCGGGTTTTCAGGTCGATGGCGGCGAACACGCCCCATGGCGGGCTCTGGCAGGGGATGCCCAGTGGCGAGTTGAAGGCCTTGTGGTCGATCACGAACGGCGTGCCGTCCATCGGGTAGGTACTGCCCACGCCGTGCCCGGACTTGAGGTGCGACAGGTCGACGTTTTCACGCTTGACCAGCTTGACCACCTGCGGGATGCGGATGTCGTTGAGGAACAGGTAGCCGTTGCGCTCGTCGATGGCCGCGCCGCCCCAGTTGAAGCCACCGTAGTAGCCTGGGTAGATCAGGGTGTCGCGGGTGCTCGGTGCGGTGAATTCACCCTCGTAGTTGAGTTCGCGGAAGTTGATGCGGCACATCAGCTGGTCGAAGAAGGTCGCGCCCCACATGTCCTGTTCGGTCAGCGGTTCGGCGCCCAGCGCCGGCATGCCTACCGAGTAGGGTTGGGTCTTGGCTACCCAGTCGCCTTCGGCATGGGCCTGGGGCACGGGTTTTTCGACCACGTCGGCAATCGGCTTGCCGGTGCGACGGTCGAGCAGGAAGATCTGCCCGCGCTTGGTCAGCTGGACCAGCGCGGGGATCTTGCCGCCCTTGCCGTCCGGCACGTCGTACAGCGCCGGCTGGGCAGCCACGTCGTAGTCCCAGATGTCGTGGTGCACGGTCTGGAAGGTCCAGCGCTCGCGGCCGGTGGCCATGTCCAGGGCAACCACGGCAGACGAGTATTTCTCGGTCAGCGCCGGGCGATCGCCACCCCAGAAATCGGGCTGCTGGTTGCCGGTAGGCAGGTAGACCAGGCCCAGTTCGTCATCGAACGCCGGGGTGGACCACATGTTCGGCGTGCTGCGGGTATAGGTTTCGCCCTCCGGTGGCAGCTTGGTGATGGCCGGGTTGCCCAGGTCCCACGCCCACACCAGTTCGCCGGTGTCGGCGCTGAAGGCACGCACCACGCCTGACGGTTCGTCGGTGGAGCGGCCATCGAAGACCCAGCCGCCGAGGATGATCAGGTTGCGTGCCACGGTGGGCGCGGAGGTGTAGGCGTAGTACGGCACGCCTTCATCCACCAGGCCCAGGCCCTGGGTCAGGTCGACCGAGCCCTTGTCGCCGAAGTCTTCGCACGGCTTGCCGGTGTCGGCGTCGATCTCGATCAGCCGTGCATCCATGGTGACCTGCACGATGCGCTTGGCGCACACACCACCCGTGGCGCGTGGGGCGGATGCCAGGTCAGCGAACTGGAACGGCTTCTGGACCTTGGCCGGCTCGTAGTAGCCAAGGCCGCGGCAGCGGTTCCAGGTCTTGTCGTTGGCGGGCTTGGAGTCGAAGGTCCAGCGCTCCTTGCCGGTGTCGGCATCCAGCGCGATGACCTTGCTCAACGGGGTGCAGGTGTACACCGTGTCGGCGATCTGGATCGGCGTGTTCTGCGACTCGGAGGCGCCTTCGGCGATCTCGCCGGTGCGGTAGGTCCAGGCCACCTGGAGCTTGTCGATGTTGCCCTTGTTGATCTGGTCCAGCGGCGTGAAGCGCGTGCCCTGCGGGCCGTTGCTGTAGTGCTGCCAGTCCTGGGGGGCGCCGGCCGTGGTGGCCGGGGTGTCGAGCACAGGTTCCGTGGTGGCGTGCATGACCCCGTGCGGCACGAAGGTCGAGGCGCCGCCGGCCACCAGGGCCAGCCCGAACAGGGCGGCGCACGCATGGCTGAGGCCACGTTGACGGCCGCCGGCCAGGTACGGATGCAACACCGCCGCCACCAGGCCGATCACCAGGAACGGCGCCAGGCGCGGCACCAGTGGCCAGAAGCGCAGGCCGACTTCCCACAGCGACCAGATGACGGTGGCGCCGAACACCAGCGCCATCAGGCCGGCGCCCAGCGGCTTGCGCCGGGCATAGAGCACACCGGCCAGCAGCATGCCCAGGCCGGCCAGCAGGTAGTACCACGAGCCGCCGAGGGTGGCCAGGCGCACACCGCCGACCGCCAGGGCCAGGCCGCTGAGGCCGAGCAGGGTACCGAAGATATAAAAGGCAAGGCGAGTTGAAGCAGGGGCAGGGGCCCCCGGGTTATCTGTGTTTTTCATTCCTGTTTGTCCATGACACGACCCCAGCTGCGCGGGCATGGGGGCGTGGATTCATGTTTAGTACTGTACGGTACAGTTTTATTTTGAACCTGTTCAGGCGGCAATGAAAGACAAAATGTCGCACCGGTGAAATTTTTTGTGACAATCATCGGGATCAGGATGAACAGCAAGGGGAGTGCAGGCATGGTGTTGCAGGTGGTGGCGAGTACGCCCAGGACGGTGGTGGTGATGCCGGATGCGGCGTTGGCGCCGTGGGTGAACCAGGCGTTGATCGACAGCTTTGTGCTGCACCAGCCGTTTTTGCCGTGGGCCAAGGCCGCACCGGCGTTGCAGGACACGCGCAACAACCTGCGCCAGGCGTTGCTGGACCACGCGCGGGTGGCGGCCGAGAAGCGTTACTTCATTCTCACGGCCGATCAGACCGCGGTGATTGGCTGTGCCGGCCTGTATCCGGACCCTGCGGGCGAGCATGCGCATGTGCTGGGGTACTGGGCCAACGTCGGGTACAGCGGGCAGGGGTTGATGAGCGAAGGCATCGGCGCGCTGCTGGCGGCGCAGGATTTCGGCACCTTGCGCCTGACCGCGGCGTCGGTGAACGGCGCCAGCCATGGGTTGGCCAGGGCGCTTGGGTTCGAGGTGGTGCGGGTGGTGGAGGGTGTGCGCGATACACCGTGGCATGGGGTGCATGACACCTGGATATTCGAGCGCAGGGTTGAGGGATGATTGAGGCGGGGCTGCCTTGCAGCCCATCGCGGGTCAAGCCCGCTCCCACAGGTATTGCGATGTTCCTGGGGCCGGCGCAGTACTTGTGGGAGCGGGCTTGACCCGCGATGCGGTCAGAAGGTGGCGCGCACGCTCAGGCGCAGGTTGCGCGGCTCGCCGTACCAGCCCTGGCTGTAGAAGCCGATCTGCTCGTAGTAACGCTTGTCGAACAGGTTGTCGACATGCGCACTCACACTCAGGTGGTCGTTGAGGGCGTAACGGCTCATCAGGCTGACCAGCGTGTAGCCGCCTTGCTCCAGGTCGGTGAAACCGCCCGGCATCGCCACGTCGCTGCGTGACACGCCACTGCGCCACGTTGCGCCACCGCCCACGGTCAGCTTGTCCAGCACACCGCCCAGACGGTAGGTGGTGAACAGCTTGGCCTGGGTGCGCGGGTGGTTGGTGTTGATCGCCTTGTCGTCGGCATTGCGGGCAATGAAGTGGGTGTAGCTGGCCGACAGGTTCCACTGCTCGGTGAGCTGTCCGGCCAGCTCCAGGTCGAAGCCGTCGACCCGCGCCCCGGTGCCGGCCTTGTACGCCTGCTCATTGGGGCGCCCCTCCACGTTCACCCCCGGGATCGCTTCGGCCAGGCCCTCCTGCTGGGTACGGTACACCGCCAGCGCTGCGTTCAGGCGACCGTCCAGGTAGCCGGCCTTGATGCCGGCCTCGTAGCTGTCACCGGTCACCGGGTCGAGGATGCTGCCGTCCGGCCCGCGCGCGTTCTGCTGGTTGAAGATGCTGGTGTAGCTGGTGTACAGGCTGTAGGTCGAGTTCAGGTCATACACCAGCCCCGCGTAGGGCGTCACTTCGTTGCGGTAGCGGTACTGGCGCAGGCTGCCGTAGTAGTCCTGGTCGATTTCCCAGTTGCTGACCCGTGCGCCGAGTATCAGGTGCAGCGGGTCGGCCAGCGACAGGCGCGTTACCGCGTAGCCGCCGTTCTGCCGGGTGTGGGTGGCATCGCCCGAGGCGCGCACGTTGGACCAGGCGGGCTCGGCAATGTGGTTGCTGTTCCAGTCCATGAAGTTGCCGGTATCCGGCACCGTGCCCAGCGGCCTGAACTGGTCGATGGTCAGGTCGTCGTCGATGCTCATCGCACCGAACGCCAGTTCGTGGCTGCGGCCCAGCAGCTGGAACGGCCCGCTGGCGGTCAGGTGCCAGTCATCACGGGTGCGTTCGCCCTCGTACTTGAGGAAGCTGGCCGACATGCCGCGCCCGGTTTCGCGGTCCGGGTAGCCGCCGCGGTACAGGTAGCGCATGCGGTAGTTGCCTTCGAAGCGGCTGTAGGCGGCGCGCAACTTCCAGTCGTTTTCCAGCTGGTGCTCGAGGTCGACGAAGGCGGTGGTGGACTCGGTGCCGAAGTAGCCCCACTTGGTGTTGTTGGCCGCCGAGCGGCCGAAGTCGGTACGCCCACCGTCCTTGTAGAACAGCGGAAAGCCGCTGCCCATGCCGTCGGTTTCGTTCTTCTGGTACTCCAGGCTGGTGGTCAGCCGGGTGCGCGGGCCCAGTTCGCTGCTGACCACGCCGTACAAGGTGCGCGAGCCGTAGTCCAGGTAGCTGACGTGGCTGTCCTTCTGCGAATAGGCGGCCACCACCCGCGCGGCGATGCGCCCGTCCTCCGTCAGCGGGGCCGACACGTCCACATCACCCCGTCGCTCGTCCCAGCGCCCGATGCCCGCCGAGCCGCTGGCGGCGAACTCGGGCAGCGGGCGCTTGCGCACGAAGTTGACCGCCGCCGACGGGCTGCCGGCGCCGGTCAGCAGGCCGGTGGAACCGCGCACGATCTCGACGCGATCATAGATGGCCGTGTCCATCTCGGTGGCGCCGAAGTTCCAGAAGCCGTTGATCGGCGAGGCCAGGCCGTCGAACTGGAAGTTGTCGATGGTGAAACCACGCGCCGAGAACGACAGGCGATTGCTGTCGTTGCGCACATGGGAAATGCCCGGCGCGCTGTCGAGAATCTGCGCGGTGTTGCTCAGGCCCTCGTCCTCGATCTGCTGGCGGGTCACCACGCTGACCGACTGCGGGGTTTCGCGGATCGACATCGGCAAGCCGATGGCGGTGGACATCGCGCCGGTGGTATAGCTGGCGCTGCCTTCGGTGGTCTGCGGCCGGTACGCCTCGCCCTGTACGTCGGTGGCCTGCAGTGTCAGCACCGGCTTTTCGGCGGACTCCTCGGCACTGGCCATCAGGGAGACAAAGGCCCCGCCCAGCAGGGCGATACGCACGCTGCTGATCGGTCGGGTAGAGGGGGCAAGGCGGCGCTGCATGGGAATCGTTCTCCGCAGAGTATCGTTATCGTCTGCGTATTATTCACAGTTGCTTGCGGGGCCACGTTTGGCAGATGCCAGACTGCTTATGGGCGCTGCCAAAGCGTGCGTCGGGTGGGGAACTTCAGGCGGTTTCGCGGGGGGCGTGGCCAAAGCGCTGGCGAAACGCGGTGGCGAAATTGCTGGCGTGGCGGTAGCCGACATGGTGCGCGGCCTGCTGGATCTGCCAGCCCTGTTCGAGCAACTGGCGGGCCTGGTCGAGGCGCCGGTTGCGCAGGTAGCCGAACACCGTTTCGCCGTACAGCGCGCGGAACTTGCTGCGCAGCGAGCTGCTGCTCATGCAGGCCAGGCGCGCCAGTTCGGTGAGGTCGTGCTCGTCGCCGGGCTGTTGGTGCAGGTGCTCGCGCACCCGTTCGAGCATCAGCCGGTCGCGTGAGCACAGGCCCGGCGAAGGGGCCGGCAGGCTGTCGAAACTGGCCAGGCCGTGGCTGAGCAGTTGCAGGCTCAGGCCCTGGCACAACAGGTGCTGCAGGGTGCCTTGCCAGCGACCGGACAACATGTCTTCGATGCCCGCCAGCAGGTGCGCGGGCAGGGCCCAGCAACTCAGGGCCGAGCCGTGGCCGCGCAGGCGGGCCTCGATCAGCTCGGCCAAGGCCTCTTCGCCCACATCCTGCGGGCGGCGCAGCGACAGGTTGAGCCCGCGCAGGTGCGCGCCACCGCGGTGCAGTGCCGACATCGGCCGGCCATCGCCGCACAGCGCGGTGATGCAGGCGCCTGGTTGCAGGGGCTGGGTGCGGGTGTAGGTGATCGAGGCCTGACCCTGAAGTACCAGCGCGAGGGTCAGGTCGGGCATGTCCAGCGAATCGGCGCGGTAGGTGTGGAAGGCCTGTACGTCGGAGTTCACCAGGCTGAAGCCGGGGGCCAGGCGATGTTCGCTGATATGGCCCTGCATCAGGCACGGATCGTCCTCGCCGCCGTCGCCTTCGGGCAGGCTATAGTGCACGTCGTAGCGCTGGCCCAGGGCATGGAAGTCGCTCAGCAGGTAGCGGGTGGGCGCGGACAAGACAGGGCTCGGGTGTCGAAAAAAGGAAGGCGATAATAGCATTCATTCTCAAATGCAGGGTGGCTGGAGTGGGGCGGTGATGAGCGAAACATGTCAGGTGCGCCAAGCACTGGAAACGGATGCGCCGGCGATCAGCCGGGTGATTGTCCAGGCCTTGCGCACGAGCAACAGCCAGGATTATTCGCCGGCGGTGATTGCGCGGGTGGAGCAGAGTTTTTCCCCCGAGGCGCTGCTGGGGTTGATGGCGCGCCGGCAGGTGGTGGTGGCGCAGTTGGGCGGGCAGGTGGTGGGTACCGCGAGCCTGGAGGGGGACGTGGTGCGCACGGTGTTCGTGGCGCCGGACCGGCAGGGGCTGGGCATCGGTCGGGCCTTGATGCTGCATGTTGAAGAGCTGGCCGGTGCGGCGGGGGTGCAGGCGCTGCGGGTACCGTCCTCGCTGACGGCGCAGGCGTTCTATGCGCGGTTGGGGTATGCGGTGGTACGCGAGGTGGTGGAGGGGGAAGAGCGCACCATCGTGATGGCCAGGGCGCTGGGCAGGTGACACCGCGTCGGGGCATTCGCCGGCAAGGCAGGCTCCTACAGGCTGTGCAGGAGCCGGCCTTGCCGGCGAAGCAGGCGCCTCAGAACTGCGGCGTGTACTTGACGCTGAACATCATGTTGCGCGGCTCGCCGTAGTTGTTGTTGCCGCCGAGCTGGTTGTAGCCCGAGGCAATGTAGTGTTTGTCGAACAGGTTGTTGGCGTTGACTGCCACGCTCACCTCAGGCGTCAGCTGATAGGCCAGGCGTGCATTCCACACCGTGTAACCGGGCACATCAAACGTACTCTCGTAACCCAGTGTGTGGCTCTGGCTGCTGAAGCCCAGGCCCGCGCTTACGCGGCTCCAGTCGCCCGGCAAACGGTAGTCGCTCCATACCCGCAGCATGTGCTTGGGGGTCCACTGGTTGAAGACCTTGCCTTCGTTCTCCGGGTCCTTGATGTACGTGGTGGTGGTGTAGGTGTACCCGGCGAACAGCTGCAGGTCGGGCATCACTTCGCCACTGATTTCGGCTTCGAAACCCTGGCTGCGCACCTTGCCGGACGCTTTCGAACAATCGCCGGAGCCACATTGCGCAGAGGCGTCGGTGATCGCTCGGTTGTTCTGGTCGTAGCGGAACACGGCGAACGAGGTGTTGACCCGGCCATCCATCAGTTCGCCCTTGAGGCCCACTTCGTAGTTGCTGCCGACAATCGGCTTCAGTACCGATTGTGCGGCATCGAGTTCGCTCTGCGGCTGGAACACGTCGGTGTAGCTGGCGTAGGCCGCCCATTCCTGGGTCAGGTCATAGATGATGCCGGCATAGGGGGTAACCACACCGGTTTCGGTCATGACGCTTGGGTCAGCGACCGTCACCGTGTTGCCCTGTGTGATGACTGAGGAGTAGCGGAAGTCGTACCAGCTCACGCGCGAGCCAAGCACTACGGTCAACGGCTCGGCCAGCTTGACCCGCCAACTGCCGTACAGGCCTTTCTGGCGCACGTCATATTCGCTTGCGGTGGCTCGGCCGCCGTCACGCATCAGGCTGTCGTAGCTGGGTTTGGGGCGGTCGTGGTCGATATCGAAGATATTGCCGCCGTTGATGAAGGTGCGCGCGAACACATCGTCGGTCTTGAGTTGGGAATAGTTGCCACCCAGGATGAGTTCCTGTTGCAGCCCCAGCGTCTCGAAATGGCCGTTGACGTAGGCGTCCAGACCCACCTTGGTCGAGTCGAAGTCTGTGTACCAGTTGGCATACTGGACACCGCTGCCGTCAGGATTCAGCCCTTGGCCGGTGGTTTGCACCCGCTGGTGCAGCGAGTCGTTGCTCTCGCTCATGTACACGGCGGCGGCATGCACCTTCCAGTCGTCGTTGAAGCGGTGGTCGAGGTCGGCAAACACCGTGGTCACGTCGATTTCGGAGTGGTTCCAGCGCGCGCCGGTATAGGTCGAGCGCGGCACGTCCACAGGGCGTCCGTCGGCATAGCGCGGCAGGCCACGCAGCATGGGCCGTGAGGTGTTGTCCGAGTAGCTCACGCCCACACCCACGGTGGTGTCCGGGCTCAGGTCGAAATCCAGCGCGCCGTACAGCGAGTGGGTCTTGCTCCACTCGTAGTCGATGAACGACTGGCTCTGGTCTTCGTCGGCGACGAAGCGCCCGCGGATCGTGCCCTGCTGGTTCAGCGGGCCGCCAGCGTCCAGTTGCAGGCCGTAGTGGTCCCAGGAGCCGGCCTTGCCGGTGACGGTCACGGTGGGTTTGTCCTGCCCGCGCTTGCGCACCAGATTGATCGCGCCGCCCGGGCTGCCGGTGCCCTGCAGCAGGCCCGAGGCACCGCGCAGGAACTCGATGCGGTCGAAGAAGATCAGGTCCTGGGTCGCCCAGTTGCCCAGCGAGTAGGTGTTGCGCGGAATCGGCACGCCGTCGTACTGCCAGTCGTCGATCTGAAAACCGCGCGACATCAGGATCATGCCCTTGCCCACGCCTTGCTGGCCGACCAGGCCGGTGGTCTGGTTGGCGGCGTCCTTGAGGTTGGTCAGGCCCTGGTCGTCCATCTGCTTGCGGGTCATGACGCTGACCGACTGGGGGATTTCCTTGAGCGTGTGTTCGCCCTTGCCGATGGTGGTGACCCGCGCTGCGTAAGAGTTCGAGCCTTCGGTGGTGGCCAGGTTGCGCACCTCGGTGATGCTGGTGGCGCCCAGCTCCAGTGCGCCGTCGGCACTCACACCTTGCACCACGCTGAAGTGGCCGCTGCCGGTCACCAGCAGTTGCAGCCCGCTGCCGGCCAGTGCGGCCTGCAGGGCCTGCTCGGCGCTCATCTGCCCACGGACGGCCGGGGCCTGTCTGCCCTGCACCAGGGCCGGGTCGAGGGAGATGATCTGGCCGCTCTGGCTGGCGATGGCATTGAGCGTGGCGGCGAGCGGGCCGGCCGGCAGGTTGAACGCAAGTGCCTGCTGCTGGGCAGACACGGCGCAGCTCAGGGTGGCCAGGGCAACGGCGACGGGGAGGGCGCGGGACCAAGGGTTGAGCACGGAATTCTCCTGATTGTGTGTGCAGTCAGGAGATAGGTGGGATGAGAAATGAAAACCGGACACAAATGCGATTGTTTTTCATAAAAACTTTTCAGAGGGTTCTCGGGCTCAGCTTTTCGGGCCGATCAGGGTCAACCACGGGCCGTAGTGTCGCACCTCGATCGGCAGTGTTTCGGCCAGCGCACCGAAGCTGCGCTGCGGATCGTTGAGCGGGAACACCCCTTGCACGCGCAGGTTGCGCACCTGCGGCGCGACACGCACGAAGCCGCGGGTGTAGGGGCGCAGCGCGTCGACCACTGCATCCAGCGGGTCATCCAGTACATTCAGGTGCCCGTTCAGCCAGTCGGCGCGGTGACGCTCGTCACGGCCCAGACGCTCGATGCGCTGGGCGTGCAGCAGGGCGGCCTGGCCTTCCTGCAGGTCCAGTTCGCTGCCATCGTGCAGGCGTGCGCGCACCGCATGCTGCAGCACCACCACGCGGGTGGCGTCGGGCTGCTGGCTGACCAGAAAGCGCGTGCCCAGCGCGCGGATTTCGCCCTGGGCGGTGCGCACGCGCAGGGGGCGCTGCGGGTCGGGTGCCACTTCAATCACCAGTTCGCCCTGGCGCAGCAGCACCAGGCGCTGGTGGGCATCGAATTGAAGGTCGACGGCAGTGCTAGCGTTCAGGCTCAGCTGGCTGCCGTCTTCCAGTTCCAGGGTGCGCCGCTCGCCGGTACCGGTGTGCAGGTCGGCCATCAGCGTGGTGCCGACCTCGCTGCGCGCCGCCAGCCACAACCCGCCGCCCAGCAGGCCCAG
>NZ_QKRS01000017.1:15552-51581 GCF_024261405.1 Pseudomonas sp. FBF18
CCCGCCGATGGCGCGCAGCACATCGCGCCGGGAGGTGCCGGGCTGCATCAGCACGCGCCGGGCTTCGCCGGCCTGGCCGGGCAGGCGCTGGTCCAGCGCCCGCACGGTGCCGAACGCGCCACCCAGGCGCTCCTGCAGCCGGCCCCAGGCCTGGGCATGGGCCGGGTCGCTGTTGAGCCAGGTATCGAAACGGGCGTGCAGGCGGGTGTCGTTGCGGTCGGCGCTCAGGCGCACCATCCAGTCGATGGCCTGCTCCGCGGCCGGGTCGAGGCGGGCCTTGCTCATGGTGCCATCTCGGCCAGGTAGCACTGGCGCAGGGCCTGTTTCATGTAGCGGCTGACGGTGCGTTCCGACAGCGCGAGCTTGCGCCCGATCTCCACATAGCTCAGGCCATCGAGCTGGCTGTAGAGGAAGGCTGCCTTGACCACCGCGGGCAGGCCGGTGAGCGCTCGGTCGATGGCCACCAGCGCTTCGACCAGCAGCAGTTGTTCCTCCGGGGAGGGCGCTACCTGCTCGGGCAGGCTCGACAGGCGTTCCAGGTAGGCATTTTCGAGTTGGCGGCGGCGGTGGCGGTCGAAGATCAGCCGGCGCGCGATGGTCGACAGAAAGGCCCGCGGTTGCTGGATGCTGTCCGGATCAACCCGCGCCACCAGCAATTGGCAGAACGCCTCGGCAGCCGTGTCTTCGGCGTCGGCGCGGTTGCGCAGGCGCTTCTGGATGTGTTGCAGCAGCCAGCGGTGGTGGTCGCTGAAGAAGAAGCCGAGCTTGGAGGAAGGCGTGTGCACCGGGAACGACTCGACAGTGAATGTGAATAGTTCTCAATACTACAGTGTCGCAATGCCTGTGTGTAGCCTGCGCGGGGGTGCAATCGCGCGCGGGTTGCGCCAGGGCGCGTTGCCGGCTTTGCCGGCAACGCGCCCCAGGCATGGCCGTCAGGCGGCGGCCTGGGCTTGCAGCACCAGTTGCCCGTCGACCTCGACAACCAGCCCGCTGGCGACGAACAGTGGCACCAGGCGTTTGTGCAGCTGTGGCTCGACGAAGGCCTTGATGGCGTCCAGGTCCAGGTTGCCGCTGACATCCAGTTCGGCCTTGGTGTAGGACAGCCAGGCTTTTTTCAGGACCATCAGCACATCGCTGGCGGTGGTGGTGGCGAAGCGGCGATGGGTGACCTGGCCCTGGAAGTCGAAGGTATGGGCGAAGGCGTAGCCGCTCTCGTCGCCCTTGTTTTCCAGGCAGCGGCTGCATGCGCAGGCGCCGTCGGCGAATGCGGCGCGCAGGTAGGTGTTGAAGTCCACCACGGGTTTGAGGCCCAGGCGCTTGTCGACTTCGAACAGGTCCCCGGTCATGTTCGCATCAGCGTTCAACGTCATTTCCTCACAGTCATCCAGTTGGGTTTGCAGGGCGGCACAATACCAGCCTGGGCTGCCAGTGGGTACTTGCGCAGGGATGTCGCGGGTTCAGCTAAGCGCTACGACGCCTGGCCCACTCATCCACCACATCCCCCATCGTCCGCGCCGTACCATCGACTATCCACGCCATCAACGGCCGGTCGAACCTGAAATCCTCGCCACACTGCTCACGCATGAACCGCCGCACGTTCTGCGTGTTGCGGTAATCCTCGCCCACCGGTGTATTCCGGGTAATCACCCCGCCATGCCAGTCAAAAGCCATACCGTGTCTCCTTGCGTCGTTTGAGGGTTTCACTGGGCAACTCCTTGAACAGCGCCTGATAACTGCTGGAAAACCGCCCCAGGTGCCAGAACGACCAGCGCATTGCCACTTCCGCCACGGTGTGGCCGCGCGCGGTCAGCAGCTCGCGGTGCGCGCCATTGAGGCGGCGCAGGCGCAGCCAGTGGCTGGGCGTGATGCCGGTGTACGCCTTGAACGCATGCTGCAACTGACGCACCGAACTGCCGGCCACCTGCGCCAGTTGCAGCAGGTTCAATGACTCCTCCGGCGAATCCGCCGCCCATTCGCTGACCTTGCGCATGATGGTGCGCTCCTCGGTGCGCCGCCACAGCTCGCCGCGGTCCAGGCACACCGAGGCGGTGTCGAGAATGTACAGACAATCGTCCAGCAACTGCCTGGCCAGCACCTGCTGGCACGGCGCGTCCTCGCTCTGCGAGAGGCGCGTCAGGGTACTGCTCAGCCAGCCGCTGAACAAGGCATTGCGCTGGGAATTGAGCGGTGCCATGAACAGACCTTCGAGCGCCGCAACGTCCACGCCGTGCTCACGCACGAACGCAGGGCCGAACACGACGGCCACTTCCTGGTAGTTCTCGGGGGTGATCCAGATGTTGCGGCTTTCGCCATTGAGCACGTACAGGCTGTTGTCACTGCGGTCGAAGCAGAACGACAGCGAACCGCCGGGGGCGCTGAAGCTCTGCTCCACCCGGGTGTTCATGCGCTCTTCGTACACCTCCACGCCCTGCAGGTCGAGGCAGCGCACCATGCCGGCAAAGTGCCCGGGTGACATCTGCTGGTAGTGCTGTGCCCAGCCTGGCGTGGCGCGTACCTGTTCGGCCACATCGGCACTGGTGAAGGCCTGTACCCGCAAGGGCGACGGGGTTGTCATGAGAACCTCTGAATGCACTGCTTTGGTGCATTTTCTTCTGCTCAAAGTGGATAGATGCAGCCGCAGCTGCGGCACCAAGATAGACCTCAACGCGGCGCAGGGGAAGCCAGGCCTTGCCCGCCCGCGCCACACACACCCTTGCGCATGCCCTGCATCACGACAACGAGGTTCTCATGAATACCCCCTTCGATCAGCTGTCCAACTGGCTGAAAGAACACAAGATCACTGAAGTGGAATGCGTGGTCACCGACCTGACCGGTATCGCCCGCGGCAAGATCGCCCCCACCAACAAGTTCCTGCATGAGCGAGGCATGCGCCTGCCGGAAAGTGTGCTGCTGCAGACCGTGACCGGCGACTTCGTCGAGGACGAGATCTACTACGACCTGCTCGACCCGGCCGACATCGACATGCTCTGCCGCCCCGACTCGACGGCCATCTACCCGGTACCCTGGGCGCTGGAGCCCACCGCGATCGTGATCCACGACACCTTCGACAAGCAGGGCAACCCCATCGAGCTGTCGCCGCGCAACGTGCTCAAGAAAGTCCTCAAGCTGTACGCCGACAAGGGCTGGCAACCGATCGTGGCACCGGAGATGGAGTTCTACCTGACCCAGCGCTGCGAAGACCCAGACCTGCCGTTGCAGGCGCCACTGGGCCGTTCGGGCCGCGCCGAAAGTGGCCGCCAGTCGTTCTCCATCGATGCCGCCAACGAGTTCGACCCGCTGTTCGAGGACGTCTACGACTGGTGCGAGGCCCAGGGCCTGGACCTGGACACGCTGATTCACGAAGACGGCCCGGCGCAGATGGAAATCAACTTCCGCCACGGCGACGCCCTGGACCTGGCCGACCAGATCACCGTGTTCAAGCGCACCATGCGCGAGGCCGCACTCAAGCACAACGTCACCGCCACCTTCATGGCCAAGCCGGTGGGCGACGAGCCGGGCAGCGCCATGCACCTGCACCAGAGCGTGGTCGACAGCGCCACCGGCAAGCCGATCTTCGTCAATGACGACGGCAGCATGAGCGAGCTGTTCCTGCAGCACATCGGCGGCCTGCAGAAGTACATCCCCAAGGTGTTGCCGATGTTCGCGCCCAACGTCAATTCGTTCCGCCGCTTTCTGCCCGACACCTCGGCACCGGTGAACGTGGAGTGGGGCGAAGAGAACCGCACCGTGGGCCTGCGCGTGCCCACCTCCAGCCCCGAGTCGATGCGCGTTGAGAACCGCCTGCCCGGCGCCGATGCCAACCCGTACCTGGCGATTGCCGCCAGCCTGCTGTGTGGCTACCTGGGCATGGTCGAGGGCATCGCGCCCAGCGCCCCGGTGCAGGGGCGTGCGTATGAGCGGCGCAACCTGCGCCTGCCGATCACCATCGAGGACGCGCTGGCGCACATGGAAGACTGCCCGACCATCGAACGCTACCTGGGCAGCAAGTTCGTGCGTGGCTACGTGGCGGTCAAGCGCGCCGAGCACGAGAACTTCAAGCGCGTGATCAGTTCGTGGGAGCGCGAGTTCCTGCTGCTGAGCGTGTGATGCGCTGACCTGCCGATCATCGATAAAACAATCAGAAGAGGTGTCGATATGCGTCTGTTGAAATCCGTGTTGCCGGTGGCTCTGGGGTTGCTGTGGGGGGCCGCCGCACAGGCCCAGCCGAGCGTCAGCGTGTACAACTGGACCGATTACATCGGCCCCACCACCCTGGCCGACTTTCAGGGGGCGACCGGGATCAAGGTGATCTACGACGTGTTCGACTCCAACGAAACCCTGGAGGGCAAGCTGCTGGCGGGGCGCACCGGCTACGACGTGGTGGTGCCGTCCAACCACTTCCTGGCACGCCAGATCAAGGCCGGGGCGTTTCTGGAGCTGGACCGCTCGCAACTGCCCAACTGGAAGAACCTCGACCCGGTGCTGCTCAGGAAACTGGAGGACAACGACCCCGGCAACCGCCACTCGGTGCCCTACCTGTGGGGCACCAATGGCATCGGCTACAACGTCGACAAGGTCAAGCAGGTGCTGGGCATCGACCATATCGATTCGTGGGCGGTGCTGTTCGAGCCCGAGAACCTGAAAAAACTCAGCCAGTGCGGCGTGTCGTTCATGGATTCGGCCGACGAGCTGTTCCCGGCAGTGCTCAACTACATGGGCCTGGACCCGCGCAGCGAAAACCCGCAGGACTACAGGAAGGCCGAGGCCAAGCTGCTGGCGCTGCGCCCGTACATCACCTACTTCCATTCCTCCAAGTACGTCACGGACCTGGCCAACGGCGACATCTGCATCGCCTTCGGTTACTCCGGCGACGTGTTCCAGGCGGCCAACCGCGCCAGGGAAGCCCACAACGGCGTGAACATCGCCTATTCGATTCCCAAGGAGGGCAGCAACCTGTGGTTCGACCTGCTGGCGATCCCGGCCGATGCCACCAACCCCAAGGAGGCGCACGCCTTCATCAACTACCTGATGGACCCGCAGGTGATCGCCAAGGTCAGCACCCTGGTGGGCTACGCCAACCCGACGCCCGCTTCGCGCCAGTACATGGCCGCCGACCTGGTCGACAACCCCGAGGTGTATCCGCCCCAGGCGGTGCTCGACAAACTGTACATCTCCAGCACCCCCACGCCGGCCATCATGCGCTTGATGACCCGCTCGTGGAGCAAAGTGAAATCGAACAAATGAACAACGTGAATGGCAATGCGCAACACGCCCGTTCGTACTACGCAGCGACGGCCAGACGCCAGGCCGACTACCCCACGCTGGAGCAGGACCTGATCGCCGATGTGTGCGTGATCGGCGGTGGCTTCACGGGGGTCAACACCGCCATCGAACTGGCTCGCCGCGGGCTTTCGGTGGTGTTGCTGGAGGGGCGGCGCATCGGCTGGGGTGCCAGCGGGCGCAACGGCGGGCAACTGATTCGCGGCATCGGCCACGAGGTGTCGGGGTTTGCCCGCTACGTGGGGCAGGAAGGGGTGGCCTACCTGCAACGCGCCGGCATCGAGTCGGTGGAGGTGGTGGGCCGCCGGGTGCAGGAGGACGGCATCGACTGCGACCTGCGCTGGGGCTTCTGCGAGCTGGCCAATACCCCGGCGCAGTACGCAGCGTTCCAGGCTGAACAGCAGAGCCTGGAGGGGTTGGGCTATAGGCACCAGACCCGACTCTACGGGCCGCAGCAGATGCACGAGGTGGTAGCGTCGAAGGTGTATGCCGGCGGGCTGCTGGACATGGGCTCCGGCCACCTGCACCCGCTCGACCTGGTGCAGGGCGAGGCGCGCCTGGCGGCGTCGCTGGGGGTGCAGGTGTTCGAGCACAGCACGGTGCTCGAACTGGTGCATGGCCCCACCGTGCAGGTGCGCTGCGCGCGCGGCAGCGTGCGGGCCGGCAGCCTGGTGCTGGCGTGCAATGCGCACCTGGACGACCTGGAGCCACGCCTGAGCGGCAAGGTGCTGCCGGCCGGCAGCTACATCATCACCACCGAGCCGCTGTCGGCACCGCGCGCCGCCGGGCTGATCCCGCAGAACCTGGCGCTGTGCGACCAGAAGGTCGGCCTGGACTACTACCGCCTTACTGCCGACCGGCGCCTGCTGTTCGGCGGGGCCTGCCATTATTCCGGGCGCGACCCGGCGGATATCGCCGGCTACATGCTGCCCAAGCTGCTCAAGGTGTTCCCGCAGCTGGCGGATGTGCGCATCGACTTTCAATGGGGCGGCAAGATCGGCATTACCGCCAATCGCTTTCCGCAGGTGGGGCGCCTGCAGCAGCACCCCAACGTGTTCTACGCCCAGGGCTATTCGGGGCACGGGGTGAACGTCACCCACTGGACGGCGAAGCTGCTGGCCGAGGCGATCCACGCCGGGCATAGCCAGGGCCTGGATATCTTCAGCAAGGTGCCGCACATGACCTTCCCCGGCGGCCCGGCCCTGCGCTCGCCACTGCTGGCGCTGGGCATGTTGTGGTACCGCCTGCGCGAGCTGCTGGGGTAGGGCGGCGCAAATCGCCGGTTGCAGCTACTGTGCATCTATCAGAGGCTCACAAGAAGGCTCGGTCATGCGCTCATTCGCTGCAGTTTGCTGTCTTGCCGTGTGGTTGATCGCTGTTCTGCCGGGCTCTGCCGCCGCGGCGCCGCCTGCGGCGGTAGCCGAAGACAAGGCCCAGGTGCTGGAGCAGAAGGCTGCCGAACAGGGGCGCGAGGCCAGCGTACCCAGCGACCAGGCCATCACCCGCAGCGAAGTGCAGGCGGTCGACCCCAAGGGCGAGGCCGCGCTGGATGACGCGATCACCTGCCTGGCGCGCACCCTCTACTGGGAGGCCAAGGGCGGTGAGGCGGCGGACATGCAGGGTGTGGCCAGCGTGGTGATGAACCGGCTGGGGCACGAAGGGTTTCCGGGCACCGTGTGCGAGGTGGTCAAGCAGGGCATCAAGGAGCGTACATGCCAGTTCTCGTGGTGGTGCGACGGGCGCTCGGACGATGTGGAAGAGCCGGTGCAGTACACCGTGGCCAAGGAAATCGCGCGCAAGGCGCTGAATCAGCAACTGACCGACAGCACCGATGGTGCGATGTACTTTCATGACCGCCATGTGCATCCCGCGTGGGCGAAGGCCTATAGAAAGACAGCCGAAAGTTCGAAGTTTATTTTCTACAAACCGCGTGACGGGGAGGCGCGGTGATTGGTCGGTAAGCAGGGCGCAGCATGTTTTCAGCAGTATGTAACCTGATAACTTTGCCAGTGTCGGTTGATTAGGCGTTGTTGTATGTTGATGCCTGACTTCGCGGTGAGTTGGAGTGGTACGCGATTGATCTGGACGAGGATGATGGCCATGTCAAGCACTGGTGTGTTAGTGACGGGTGAGTTTCTGAAAGATTACAATTCGCTAATAAGTAAAACGCCTAGGTATATTGTTTTCAAGATCTCAGATGATTACAAGGAGTTTGTTGTTGAGTCATCAGGCGATAGGTCATCAACCTACGAGGATTTTCTGAACGCGCTGACCCCGAATGAAGTGCGATATGCTGTCGTCGACTTTGAGTTTGAAACCGTTGGGGGGAGGCGAAATGCAATTTTGTTTATTCTATACTCAGATGATTTAGCCCCCATAAAGAAAAAGATGGTCTATGCCTCCAGTAAAGATGCACTTAGACGTGCTTTAACTGGTATTGCTGTAAATATTCAGGCATCTGGAAAAGAAGAACTTGAATACGACGAGGTTCTGGATACGGTTCGTCAAAGACTTGCAATTCGGTGAATATCCATTCGGGCTTACTCTGTACAGCCTGGATAGAGAGCGCATTCACGACCGTCCATCTGGAAAGTCGAAAATGTCGGGTCACGATAACTGCAGGAGGCTTCGCCAACCCACTTCCATTGTGAAGCGCAGGGCTTCATGCCATTGCCGACCGGTGACCAGTTCTCGGGATAAAGCGGCCACTCCTTGTCGATGAGGCGGTACACGAAGCGCAGGTCGGTCTTGTTCAGCTGGGTGTAGGCGACGTTGGCGACCGGGCCGGGGTGCCTGGAGGTCCGCTCCAGGGGTTGCCACTGGCTGTCGGCGGCGAGGCAGTCGATGTCCCTGGCCAGCACGTGGCGCTCATGCCCGGGCACGATGTGGTAGGCCGTGCCGCACAGGCGGCGCACAACCAGCTCGGGTTCTGCGTCGCGCACCGGCCCAGTGCCGTCGGGCAGTGCCGGCAATACCTCGACTCCCGCCAGGCTGTACCGCCCGCTGGGGGACTTGATGCTCACGGTGATGTTGTCCAGTTGCTGGGTGCAACTGCCGATGGTGTAGGTCAGCGGGATCCTGAACGTGACGGTGCGCGCGTCGGGGTGCGCATCGGCCTGGTCGGTGCGGTACTGGTTGGGACGCGAGCGCATGCCGCCGGTGGCGGGGGAGGCCACGGTGCAGCGGTACGGGTCGAGCGGGGCGTAGCTGGCGTTATAGGTGACGCCGTGGTTGGGCGGAAGTTCGGCGATCAGCGTGGTGCTGCTCAAGCCGTAGTGGCTGGTGGCGCCCACGACGCTTTCCTTGGCGACGAAACCGATCAGGCTGCAGGCGGGCAGCAGGGGCAGGGCCAGTAGCAGGTACAGCGGTTTCATCCGGGGCCATCCGTGGGCAAGTGCGGGAGGGGATGGTGCGCGATTGTGCGGGTGTGGGCAAGGGGCTGCACCGACCCAATCGCGGGTCAAGCCCGCTCCCACAGGATCACCGCAGTCATGTGGGAGCGGGCTTGACCCGCGATGGGTCGCTGGCCGTCATGCCAGCCCCTCAGAACGACCGCACAATCCGCCCCAGCGTCTCCATCGCCTGCTCCGACTGCTCGGTCCAGGGGCTGCCGTAATTGAGGCGAATGCAGTTGCGAAACCGGCGCGTCGGCGAAAAGATCGGCCCCGGCGCAATGCTGATGCCCTGGGCCAATGCCATCTGGAACAGCTTCAGCGAGTCCATCTGCTCCGGTAGCTCCAACCACAGGAAGTACCCGCCGCTGGGGTGGCTGACCCGCGTCTGCGCCGGGAAGTGCCGGGCAATCGCCGCCAGCATGGCGTTCTGCTGCTCTTCCAGCGCATAGCGCAGGCGCCGCAGGTGGCGGTCGTAGCCACCGTGCTGCAGGTAGTCGGCAATCGCCGCCTGCGCCGGCATCGATGCACACAGCGAGGTCATCAGCTTGAGCCGCTCGATCTTCTGCGCATAGCGCCCGGCCGCCACCCAGCCGATCCGGTAGCCCGGCGCCAGGCTCTTGGAGAACGAGCCGCAATGCATCACCAGCCCTTCGGTGTCGAATGCCTTGGCCGGCTTGGGCGCCTGCTGCGCGTAGTACAGCTCGGCATACACGTCGTCTTCGATCAGCGGCACCTGGTGCACGCTCAGCAGCTCGACCAGCTGCTTCTTTTTGTCTTCCGGCATGCTCGCGCCCACCGGGTTCTGGAAGTTGGTCATGCACCACACGGCCTTGACCGGATGCCGCTCCAGCGTCTGCGCCAGCACCCCCAGGTCGATGCCTTCGCGCGGGTGCACCGGAATCTCCACCGCCTTGAGCTTGAGCCGCTCCAGAATCTGCAGGCAGGCATAGAACGCCGGTGCCTCGATGGCCACCAGGTCACCCGGCTCGGTTACCGCCTGCAGGCACAGGTTCAACGCCTCCAGCGCACCGTTGGTGATCAGCAGTTCTTCCATCGGCAGCATCAAGCCGCCGACCATGTAGCGCAGGGCGATCTGGCGGCGCAGTTGCGGGTTGCCCGGCGACAGGTCGGTGACCACCATGCGCGGGTCCATCTCGCGGCTGGCGCTGGCCAGCGAGCGCGCCAGGCGCGGCAGCGGGAACAGGTTGGGGCTGGGGAACGCCGAACCGAAGGCCACCGTCTGCGGGTCCTTGATCGAGTCGAGGATCGAGAACACCAGCTCGCTGACGTCCACCTCGGTCGATTCGCTGGCCTGCTCGATGATCTGCGGCTCGTTGAACTGGCGCGGGGCGTGGGTGTTGACGAAGTAGCCCGAGCGCGGCCGGGCCCGGATCAGCCCGCGACGCTCCAGCAGGTAGTAGGCCTGGAACACCGTGGACGGGCTGACCCCGTGGGTCTGGCTGGCGTAACGCACCGACGGCACGCGCTGGCCGGGGCCGAGTACCCCGGAGCGAATCAGTTCGGCAATGTCGTCGGCGAATTTCTCGTAGCGTTTCATCATGGCTCTGGGCGGTCTGACTCAGCGGAGTGTATGTGATCAGCGGTTCAAAGGCGCGACAAAACGGCTGCGCGCAAGGCTGCGCACGCTCGGCTGGTCGGTGTCGATGAGTTCGAAGCTGATCTCCTGGGAGCTGCTGGGCGCACGGTCGGCCAGCATCGCCACCGAGACCGGTATATCGCTCATCTCGCTGGCCGCCAGGGTGAACTCGGTCTTGCCATGCAGTTCGAAGCCCTCGGCGTCCACCAGGCGCAGGCGGTAGGTCTGCGGCTGCTGGGTCTTGTTGATGACCTTGAGGGTGTAGATGTTCTCGATCTGCCCCAGGGCGTTCTCGCGGAACAGGCCGCGGTCCTTGATCACGTCCATCGACACCATCGGGCGTTGCTGCAGGGCGATCACCAGGGCGCCGATCATCACCACCAGCACGGTCACGTAGCCCAGCAGGCGCGGACGCATCCACTGGGTGGTGCCGCCTTGCAGGGTGTGCTCGGACTTGTAGCCGATCAGCCCGCGTGGGTAGCTCATCTTGTCCATGATGCTGTCGCAGGCGTCGATGCAGGCGGCGCAGCCGATGCACTCCATCTGCAGGCCGTCGCGGATGTCGATACCGGTGGGGCATACCTGCACGCACATGTGGCAGTCGATGCAGTCGCCCAGGCCCTGGGCCTTGTGGTTGGCGTCCTTCTTGCGCGGCCCGCGCGACTCGCCGCGCTGCGGGTCATAGGCGATGGTGAGGGTGTCCCTGTCGAACATCACGCTCTGGAACCGGGCATACGGGCACATGTGCATGCACACCGCCTCGCGCAGCCAGCCGGCGTTGATGTAGGTGGCACCGGTGAAGAACAGGATCCAGAACAGGCTGACGCCACCCAGCTGCAGGGTGAACAGCTCCTGGGTCAGTGGCCGGATGGGGGTGAAGTAGCCGACGAAGGTCAGTGCGGTCAGCAGGCTGACGCCCAGCCACAGGGTGTGCTTGGCTGCGCGGCGCGCCAGCTTGTTGGGGCCCCAGGGCGCCGCATCGAGCTTGATGCGCTGGTTGCGTTCGCCCTCGGTGACCTTCTCGCACCACATGAACACCCAGGTCCAGGTGCTTTGCGGGCAGGTGTAGCCGCACCAGACGCGCCCGGCGAACACGGTGATGGCGAACAGGCCGAAGGCGCAGATGATCAGCAGCGCCGACAGCAGGATGAAGTCCTGCGGCCAGAAGGTGGCGCCGAAGATGTGGAACTTGCTGTCGGCCAGGTCCCAGAGGACCGCCTGGCGCCCGTCCCAGTTCAGCCAGACGGTGCCGAAAAACAGCAGAAACAGAAAACCTGCGCCACCCAGGCGCAGGTTTCGGAAAAAGCCGGTGAAGCTACGGGTGTGGATGTGTCTGTCGCTGCTGGCGGCCTTCTTCTTGAACGTGGAGGGCTCGGCAATTTCAACGATCTGGACGGGAATTCGTTCGCTCATGGTTCGTCGCTCATCAGGCCTCGATCAGGCCAGAGCACTATGGCGTCCCATCTGTTTGCATAACAGGTGCAGATATCTGGATAAAAACCGTATCAGATTATCCATTGAAACCCTGCAGCCCTTATATGATCGAGCCCTCCTCGGAGGTCTTCAAATGCCTGCGACTATCCACCGCACCTGCCACGGTGAGCGCGTCAGCCTCTGCCTCGGTGATCGGCACCCGTTGCCCGGCCAGGGTCGCGATCGACATGCGCAGGTCGGCATCGGTGATGATCTGCACCTCTGCCGCTTCACCTTCGATGTTCAGGTCGTCGGCTATCAGGGTGCAGCGCTTGGTGGTTTCGTTGATTTCAATGGGCATGGCGGTGTCCTCGAACGGGGGGGCTTACAGCTGTGACCCCGTTGCCGGCCGGGTTGCTGAGCGTGGCCGATCAGCGGTCGACAGCACTCGCGCGCCAGGCTGTTGTCCATCCAGTATCCCCTTGCTGATGGACGCTGCTCATGGACGCCTGGTGGCACCAAGTCTGGTCGACACTGATTGCCGAATTCGCCGATATCACCGATGCCAAGCAACTGACGCAGGTGACGGTGCGCCTGCTGATGGCTGCGCTGCTGGGGGCGGTGCTGGGCTTCGAGCGCGAGCTCAAGGGCAAGGCGGCGGGAGTGCGCACGCACATGCTGGTGGCCATCGGTGCGGCGCTGTTCGTGCTGGTGCCGCGCATGGCCGGGGCGGACGACGCAGCGTTGAGTCGGGTGGTGCAGGGGATCGTCGCCGGCATCGGCTTTCTGGGGGCGGGCACCATACTCAAGGGCAAGGAGGACGATGCGGGCCATGTGAAGGGCCTGACCACTGCTGCGGGCCTGTGGATGACCGCCGCCATCGGCGTGGCCGCAGGCATGGGGCGCGAAGCCACTGCGCTGGTGAGCACGGTGCTGGCGTTGCTGGTGCTGGGGGTGATGCCGTGGGTGGTCGACCGCCTGGAGAAGCGCAAGCCAGAGGATGACCAGCAGAACGAGTAGGGCAGCAAGCACTGAGGGGAGCCTGGGCTCCCCTCAAATTTTGTTGCGTGTGCTCTTTTTATTATTGGAGGGTGGTCTATTGTTGTTTTTGGCGACCCTTGCCTCTTGTTGCGTTGCGATCCCCATCCGGGATCAAGAGCAAACGTATTTTTTTGAGCGCTGATCGACCTTTATCATTGCTGATCCAACCGAGACGGGCGCTACCTTGGGGTAGTTTTATTGTTCTCTGTCAGGTCGCGGGGCACGCCCCCGAAAAGCCATCCACTTCAAAAAAATCTGTTAGCTGCGCCTCTGCCGTGTTGTTCTTGTTATGTCAGAGCCGGTACGTCTTATTTTTATTGGGTTGTCGCATTTTTTATTGTTGTTGTACGAAAGATATAGCAGGTGCCGTGCCAACTTTTTAAAACCCAATAAAATCAATGGTTTGCTGGTTTGGTGGAAAAATCGTCACGGGAAATTGTGCTGATTTGTTTCCGTGTTACCCGGATTTTCCCTGTCGGGTGTGGGGGCGGTAACACTCACCCCCCATTGGCCCTGTTGCTGCGCACCGTTACCGGGCAGCGCGTGCCCTGGCCACACGCGACCCGCTGGCGCGGCCCAGCACGGCACTGATGCGCTGGCCGGCGTCGATCAGCTTGTCCAGGTCGATGCCGGTCTCGATACCCAGGCCCTGCAGCAGGTACAGCAGGTCTTCACTGGCCACGTTGCCACTGGCGCCCTTGGCATACGGGCAGCCGCCCAGGCCGGCGACCGAACTGTCGAACACGTTGATTCCCTCCAGCAGGCTGGCGTACACGTTGGCCAGCGCCTGGCCGTAGGTATCGTGGAAGTGCCCGGCCAGCTCGGCACGCGGCACCTGCGCGCCGACCACTTCGAACAGGCGGCGGGTGGCGCCCGGGGTGCCGGTGCCGATGGTGTCGCCCAGCGACACTTCATAGCAGCCCATGTCGCGCAGCTCGCGGGCGATGGGGGCGACCTGCTCGGCATCTACCTGGCCTTGATAGGGGCAGCCCAGCACGCACGAGATATAGCCGCGTACCTTCACCCCGTGTTCGCGCGCCGCCTGCATGATGGGCGCGAAGCGCTGCAGGCTTTCGCTGATCGAGCAGTTGATGTTGCGCTGCGAAAACGCCTCGGACGCGGCGGCGAACACGGCCACCTCCTTGACGCCTGCGGCCAGTGCGTCTTCGAAACCGCGCAGGTTGGGGGCCAGCGCCGCATAGGTGATGCCGGGCTGCTGGCGGATGCTGGCGAACACGTCGGCCGAACCGGCCATCTGCGGTACCCACTTGGGCGAGACGAAGCTGCCCACCTCGATATAGGACACGCCGGCGTCGGTCAGGTCATCCACCAGGCGGACCTTGTCCGCCACGCTGATGGGTTGGGCTTCGTTCTGCAGGCCGTCGCGGGGGCCGACTTCTACCAGACGCACATGGGTAGGCAATGACATGGCTAGGGTTCCTGTGGGCCTCAATGGCCGTTTTTCTGATTGTTCAGGGTGGTGGCCAGCGCCTGCTGGCAGCGCTCCTCGGCGGTGTCGAGTTCCAGCTGCATCTGCTGGATGTCGAGCAGTTGCTGTTCGAGTTGGGCGCGGCGCTCGGCGATCTTCGCCAGCATGCTGTGCAGCTGTTTCTGATTGCCGCTGGTGGGGTCGTAGAGTTCGATCAGCTCGCGGCACTCGGCCAGCGAGAAACCGATGCGCTTGCCGCGCAGGATGAGCTTGAGGCTGACCTTGTCGCGGGCCGAATACACACGCTCCAGGCCACGACGTTCGGGGCTGAGCAAGCCCTGCTCCTCATAGAAGCGTATGGCCCGGGTGGTGATGTCGAGTTCGCGGGAAAGGTCGGAGATGCTGTAGGTCTGGCTGCTCATTGCATGGCTCGGGGAAGGGGGCATGCGGCTAAGCTACTGGCTGGTTGACGTATACGTCAAGCAGGCATTCGGGGATGCCTGTCGCGGGTCACGCCCGCTCCCACAGCTTCAGCGCAGATCGGGTGGGAGCGGGCTCGACCCGCGATGGCTGCAACGCAGCCCGCACCTTATGCGCGTGCCTCCCGCTCGTCCTGCGCCACCACCGCCTGGCACAACTCGATCATCTGCTCGCGCATCCAGCGGTTGGCCGGGTCCTGGTCGGTGCTTTCATGCCAGTACAGGTGGGTTTCCAAAGGCGGCACGTCGCCCACCGGCAGGCTCACGTAGTTCAGTTGGTGGCGCCGTGCGAAGCGCTCCGGCACGGTCATCACCATGTCGGTCTGCTGCAGCACCTGCGAAGCCATCAGGTAATGCTGCGAGCGCAGCGCGATCTTGCGCTTGAGCCCCTGCTTGCCGAGCGCCAGGTCCACATACCCCAGGCCGTTGCGCCGGCTGGAGATCTGGATGTGGGTCAGGCTCAGGTAATCCTCCAGGCTGATGCTGTCCCTGGCCAGCGGGTGGCCCTGGCGCATCGCGCACACGAACGGGTCTTGCATCAGCTTGACGTGACGCACCTGCGGGTCGGTGTTCAGCGGTGCATCCACGGCAAAGTCCAGGCGTCCGGCGGCCAGTTCCTTGGTGGTCTCGCGGCGCTTGCACAGAAAGCTCTCGATCACCACGTTCGGCGCCAGCCGGCGCAGGCGCTGGAACAGCGATGGCAGCACCACCGCCTCGGTAAGGTCGGTCATGCTGATGCGGAAGGTCTTGTTGGCCTGCAAGGGGTTGAAGATGCGGCTCTCCTGCACCGACACCCGCAGCAGCGACAAGGCATTGCGCACCGGGCCGATGATGTTCTGGGCCATGGGCGTGGGCACCATGCCCTGGGCCGTGCGCACGAACAGCGGGTCGTTGAAGGTCTCGCGCAGCCGCGCCAGCGCGTTGGACACCGCAGGCTGGGTGATGCCGACGATCTGCCCGGCACGGGTCAGGTTGGCTTCGGTGTAGATCGCATCGAAGACGATGAACAGATTCAGATCGACCTTGCTGAGGTTCATGGATGCCGCTCTTGTTGGAGTTATGGCCCGATCATATATCGGTTATGAATGTTTATACACGCCGAGAATAGGCTAGGTGGATTTTGCCCGGTGATCTAGCATCCAAGCCAGATCTCTTAAATCACTCGCCTTTCCCAGCAGGTACCGCTCATGGATTTCGCCTATTCACCCAAGGTCCAGGCACTGCGCGAACGCGTCACCGCGTTCATGGACGCCTATGTATATCCCGCCGAGGCGGTGTTCGAACGCCAGGTTGCCGAAGGTGATCGCTGGCAGCCGACCGCGATCATGGAAGAACTCAAGGACAAGGCCAAGGCCGAGGGCCTGTGGAACCTGTTCCTGCCCGAGTCGCAGCTGGGCGCCGGCCTGACCAACCTGGAGTACGCGCCGCTGGCCGAAATCATGGGCCGCTCGCTGCTGGGGCCGGAACCGTTCAACTGCTCGGCCCCGGACACCGGCAACATGGAGGTCCTGGTGCGCTACGGCAGCGAGGCGCAGAAGCGCCAGTGGCTGGAGCCGCTGCTGCGTGGTGAGATCCGTTCGGCGTTCGCCATGACCGAGCCCGACGTGGCCTCGTCCGATGCCACCAACATGGCCGCACGGGCGGTGCGCGACGGTGACGAGTGGGTGATCAACGGCCGCAAGTGGTGGACCTCCGGCGCTTGCGACCCGCGTTGCAAGATCATGATCTTCATGGGCCTGAGCAACCCGGACGGGCCGCGTCACCAGCAGCACTCGATGATCCTGGTGCCTACCGATGCACCGGGGGTGAAGATCGTTCGCCCGCTGCCGGTGTTCGGCTACGACGATGCGCCCCACGGCCACGCCGAGGTGCTGTTCGAGAACGTGCGCGTACCGTATGACAACGTGCTGCTGGGCGAAGGGCGCGGCTTCGAGATCGCCCAGGGCCGTCTCGGGCCGGGGCGCATCCATCACTGCATGCGTTCGATCGGCATGGCCGAGCGTGCCCTTGAGCTGATGTGCAAGCGTTCGGCCGAGCGCACCGCATTCGGCAAGCCGCTGGCGCGCCTGGGTGGCAACATCGACAAGATCGCCGACTCGCGCATGGAGATCGACATGGCCCGGCTGCTGACCCTCAAGGCGGCCTACATGATGGACACCGTCGGCAACAAGGTGGCCCGCAGCGAGATCGCGCAGATCAAGGTGGTGGCACCGAACGTGGCGCTGAAGGTGATCGACCGGGCCATCCAGATTCACGGCGGGGCAGGGGTCAGTGCCGACTTCCCGCTGGCCTACATGTACGCGATGCAACGCACCCTGCGCCTGGCCGACGGGCCGGATGAAGTGCACCGCGCGGCGATCGGCAAGTACGAGATCGGCAAGTACGTGCCCCGGGAGATGCTGCGCAGCGGGCACTGAGCCCGCGTCGATGCCCTCGCGGATCGCCTGCTGACCGGGTGGGGCGGGCATGATCCGCGAGGGTATTCGACACGCTGCCCGAGGCTACTCCACCCGTTTCACCTCCTTGGCCGCCGTTCGTGTCTTGAACAGCGACAGCAGCACGCCACCGGCCAGCAGCCCGAACGTCACGCACAGCGACAGCAGCGGCGGCACCTTGCCGATCAGGCCGTGGGCGAAGATCTTGCCGCCGATAAATATCAGCACCAGCGCCAGGGCGTACTTGAGGTAAACGAAGCGGTGCACCAGCGCCGCCAGGGCGAAGTACAGCGCACGCAGGCCCAGGATGGCGAAGATGTTGGAGGTGTACACGATGAAGGGGTCCTGGGTGATCGCCAGGATGGCCGGCACGCTGTCTACCGCGAACACCAGGTCGGCCAGCTCGATCAGCACCAGGGCCAGGAACAGCGGCGTGGCGTACAGCAGTGCCCTGGGCTGGCCAGCCGGTTTGAGGCGCACGAAGAAGCGCGCCCCATGCAGGTCATCGGTCACGCGCATGTGCCGGCGCACGAACCTGATCACCGGGTTGTGTGCCAGGTCCGGGTGCGTTTCGTGGCGGGTGAACAGCATCTTGAGGCCGGTAAACAGCAAGAATGCGCCGAACAGGTACAGTATCCAGTCGAATTCCTGCACCAGCGCACTGCCCAGGCCGATCATCAGGGCGCGCAGCACCACCACGCCCAGAATGCCCCAGACCAGCACGCGGTGCTGGTAGCGGCGCGGGATGCCGAAAAAGCCGAAGATCATCGCCATGACGAACACGTTGTCCATCGACAGCGACTGTTCCACCAGCAGCCCGGTGTAGAACTCCAGCGCGCTCTGTGCGCCCAGCTCCAGCCACACCCAGCCACCGAACAGCAGCCCCACGCTGAAGTAGGCCGAGTACAGCAGCAGGCTTTCGCGCATTTCGATGTCGTGCGGGCGACGGTGCAGCACGCCAAGGTCCAGGACCAGCAGAGCCACCACCAGGGTGATGAACACCAGCCACAGCCACACGGCCGTGCCCAGGAAATCGTCGAAGAGAAATAACGGCAGAGCGCTCATGAGCCCCTCCTTGTCGTCGTAGTTGTATGAAAACAACTGTGACTCCGACATGGCGGCGATCAGCCGTCAGAGGGGCCCGGTGTCACTGAGCCCAAGCCTAGCTCGCCTCTGGAAAGGGTGAGGGGGGAGGCTGTTACAAATGGTTTCCCGGGTGGGTGGGTCAGTAGACCCAGACTTCCACGCGGCGATTGCGGATTCGGCCTTCTTCGGCGGCATTGGTCGCCACGGGCATCTGACCGCCCAGGCCCGTCACTTCGCGCAGGTTCACCCCTTCGCGCACCAGTTCGCGGCGTACCGCCATGGCCCGCAGGCGCGAGAGCAGGGCGGCGCGGTCGGGGTCGTCCTTGGCGTCGCCAAACCCCACCAGCACCACGCTGTGCTGCAGCTTCTGGTGTTCGCGCAGGTACTCCAGCACGCGCTGCACATCGCGCAGCGCCTTGTTGTCGAGGCTGGCGCTGCCTTCCTGAAAGCGGAAATTGACATTCAGGCGCCTGGCGTTGGCGATCAACTGGCGGTACTGCGCCGGCATGCCCGGCAAGGCCTGTACCTGGACCGGCCGCACCTGCTGTGCGACGAACCCGCTGCTGGCCACGATGGCCTGGCCCGCTGCGCTCTGGGCGAACTCCACCAGGGCACTGGCCAGCGGGTTGCGCTGGGCGGGCGGCAGGTACAGGTACAGTCGCCGCGACAGCGGGTAGTCTTCGCTGGCCACCAGGGCGGGGGTCGGCAGCATGGCCTGGGAGGTGCCGTCGACGATGGCCAGCACCTTGGCCCCGTGCACCGACGCCAGGCTGCTGAAGCCGATGGCCTGGCGGTCGGCACTGACCTCGTCGGCCAACTGCTCGCCGGACTCGAAACGCCTGGCGTGGCTGGCCAGCGAATACTGCTGGGCGTCCAGCACCAGGGCCTTGAAGGTGTCGAAGGTGCCCGAGCGGTCATCGCGGGTGTAGAGGTGGATCGGCCCGCTGCCGGCGCCCAGTTCATCCCAGGTGGTGATGCGGCCGGCGAAGATCTGCGCCAGTTGCGTGGTGCTCAGCTGGGGCAGCGGGTTGTCCGGGTGCACGATGACGGCCACGCCATCGAGGGCGATGACCTGTTCGGCGTCGGCACTTTTCAGGTCGCCCAGCGCGTGCAGCGCCTGCTGCTCGCTGTCGTTGATCGGGCGTGAGGTGGCCGCCAGGTCGGCGTCGCCGCTTTTGAGCGCGGCAAAGCCGGTGCTCGAGCCATGGGCGGCAATGCTCACGCGCAGTGTCTGGCCCTGTGGCGAAACCCCCTGCACCCACACCTCGTTGGGCCGTGCGCCGGGCAGGGTCTGGATCGACCGGGCGCCCTGGGCCTGCAGCAGGCCGCGTACCAGCGCGGGGCCGAGCACGCTGCCCACGGTATTGGAGCCTTGCAGGCGCAGGCTGGCTGGCTCGGCGCAGCACAGCGCCGGCAGCAGGCCAAGCAGCAGACAGAAAGATCGCAACATTGCCGGGGGTGCTCTGCACTCAAGATGGTGAGCGCAGATTAAGACAGATCGATGACAGTCCAATGACTGCCATCGAGCGCATGGCTCAGTTCAGTTCCAGCCAGATCGGCGCATGGTCGGAGGGTTTCTCCATGGCGCGCAACTCGTAGTCGACCCCGGCGGCCTTGATGCGCGGCAGCAGTGCCTGGGAGGTCAGGATCAGGTCGATGCGCAGCCCGCGCTTGGGCTCGTCCTCGAAGCCGCGGCTGCGGTAGTCGAACCAGCTGAAGCGGTCGGCCACTTCCGGGTGCAGATGGCGGAAGCTGTCGGTCAGGCCCCAGTTCTTCAGGCGCGCCATCCACTCGCGCTCTTCGGGCAGGAAGCTGCACTTGCCGGTCTTCAGCCAGCGCTTGGCATTGTCTGGGCCGATGCCGATGTCGCAGTCCTCGGGCGAGATGTTCACATCGCCCATCACCACCAGTGGCTGGTCGTTCTGGAATCGGGATTCGAGCAGGGCCTGCAGGTCTTCGTAGAAGCGCTGCTTGGCCGGGAACTTGGTGGGGTGGTCGCGGCTTTCGCCCTGTGGGAAGTAGCCGTTCATGATGGTGATGGGGTTGCCGTGCTCGTCGGCGAAGGTGCCCCAGATGAAACGCCGCTGCGCGTCCTCTTCATCGGTGCTGAAGCCCTTGACCAGGCTCAGCGGCGCCTGGCGCGACAGCAGGGCGACACCGTAGTGGCCCTTCTGCCCGTGAAAGTGCACGTGGTAGCCCAGCGCCTGCACCTCGGCCAGCGGGAACTGCTCGTCGGACACCTTGGTTTCCTGCAGGCCGATCACGTCCGGCTGGTGCTTTTCGATCAGCGCGGCCAGTTGATGGGGTCGGGCGCGCAGGCCATTGATGTTGAACGAGACGATCTTCATGGGGGGCGCAATCCTGAGCAAATCGGGAATGCTAGCCGATGGCGCCCGGCGTGTCAGCACGCGTGGCGTCCTGGCCTATAGTCAAAGGGAACGTTGGCCAGCGCGCACTACTCAGAAAGAGGCATTGAAGCCCACCAGGAGAGTCACCATGTCCGATACCCCTGCCGTACCGGCCGAAGTTCGTCAGCTCGACAGCGGCTACAGCCGTGAGGCGCGCTCGCTGCTGTACCAGGCCTACCGGCATGAGCCGACCTTTCGCTACCTGTTCGAGGCCGATCGCCCCGGCTACGACCATCGCGTGCGCGCCACGGTACGCGAGCTGGTGCGTCAGCATTTCTTCCAGGACCTGCCGGCCCTGGGCCTGCTGGTGCAGGACCGGCTGATCGGCATCGCCCTGATCGCCCCGCCGCAGCGGCGCCTGGGCATCACCGAGAGCTGGGCGTGGCGCCTGCGCATGCTGCTGAGCGCCGGCCTGCGCTGTACCCGGCGCTACCTGGACTACCAGGCCGCGGTCATGGCCTGTGTGCCGGGCGACTCGGTGCATGTGCTGCCGCTACTGGGCATTCACCCGCAGTTCCAGGGCCATCACTATGGCGAACAGTTGCTGCTGGCGCTGCATGACTGGTGCGCCGAGGACGAACAGTCCGAAGGGGTGGTACTGAATACCGGCAATGACCACTACCTCGAGTTCTACAAGCGACAGGGCTACCTGGAAATCGGTGAAATTGCTGTAGGACCAATCCGCGAGCATGTGTTTTTTCATCCCAATCCCCAGCGTTTGCGCCAGGCACAGGCCTGAAGGGGTGGTGTATCAGACCGTCGGCGAGCTGCGGGCAACCGCCAAGCTCTGGTAGCATCCGCGCCTATGACGTATTCAGGACGATTCACCTGCGGGTTGATTTTATGGGTTGCCAGCTGCGCGGTGTACGCACAGAGCGAGCTGGTAGTACGCATCAAGCCCGCCAACAACGAGCTCAAGGCCAACGTCGAAGGCTATATCGGCAGCCTTGGCACCCGCGATGAAGAAGCGCTGCTGCGCTTCAGCCGCGGCGCCGTGGAGCAGGCCAGAAAAGCCGCCCAGGCGCTGGGCTACTACCAGGCGCAGATCGACAGCCAGGTCAAACCTTCGCCCAAGGCCGACAAGGGCCCGCAACTGGTGCTCAGCATCGAGCCGGGCGAGCCGGTGCGCCTGCGCGAGGTGACCGTGCGCGTCGAGGGCCCGGCCAGCGAGATGACGGCCTTCCG
This sequence comes from Pseudomonas sp. FBF18, assembly GCF_024261405.1. Lineage (NCBI taxonomy): Bacteria > Pseudomonadati > Pseudomonadota > Gammaproteobacteria > Pseudomonadales > Pseudomonadaceae > Pseudomonas > Pseudomonas sp. FBF18. Next base: position 37,301 of record NZ_QKRS01000017.1, read on the forward strand.
GGTTCCTTCGAGCAAGGCGCTGCGGCCTGGGGCTGTGCTCAACCATGGCAACTACGAGGACGCCAAGCGGCTGATCCAGAACCAGGCCTCGCGCTACGGTTTCTTCAGCGGGCATTTCCTGCGCCAGCGCCTGGCGGTCGACCCGGCGGCGGGTGTGGCAGATATCGAACTGGTGTACGACAGCGGCCCGCGTTACCAGCTGGGCAAGGTCCGCTTCGAAGGCGACGCGCCGTTCGACGAGAGCCTGCTGCAACGCATGGTGCCCTTCAAGCAAGGCACCCCCTACGACTCCGAACTGATCGCCGAACTGAACAACGCGCTGCAATCGAGCGGCTACTTCGAAGGCGTGCGGGTCGACGCTGCGCCCACTGCCGCCGTGGCGCAGAGCATCCCGGTAGAGGTGCAACTGCAAACCCGCAAGCCCCGCACCATGGGCCTGGGCCTGGGCTTTTCGACCGACGTCGGGCCGCGCGGCAAGGCTAACTGGACCCGCCACTGGGTCAACCCGCAAGGCCACAGCTATGGCCTGGAAACCGAGCTTTCGGCGCCGCGCCAGAACGTCGGCCTGTGGTACGACATACCGCTCGACCCGCCGTTGACCGACAAGCTGCGCTTTGCCGGCGGCTACCAGAACGAAGAGATCGCCGGCACCGACAGCCTCAGCAAACTGCTCACCGTGGGCCCGGAATGGCACAGCAAGCTGCCCAGCGGCTGGCAGCGCGTGGTATCGCTCAAGTGGCAGCGCGAAGAGTACCGTCTGGGTGATGATTCGGGTTTGAGCACCCTGCTGATGCCGGGTGTGAGCTACAGCTACCTGCGCAGCGACAACCGCATCGACCCGCACAACGGCTACCGCTTGCAGTTCGACGCGCAGGTGGCCAAGGAAGGGCTGCTGTCCGACACCAACCTGCTGCATGGCAACGTGCTGCTCAAGGGCCTGACCACCGTGGCGCAGAACCACCGCTTCCTGGGCCGGGTGCAGTTCGGCGGCAGCGCCACCAACGGCTACAAGTCGGTGCCCCCCTCGCTGCGCTTCTTTGCCGGTGGCGACCAGAGCGTGCGTGGCTACGACTACCAGACCCTTTCACCCAAGAACGCCGATGGCGACCGTATCGGCGGGCGCTACCTGGTGGCCGCCAGTGCCGAGTACCAGTACTCGATCGCCGAGAAGTGGCGCCTGGCGACCTTCGTCGACCAGGGCAACTCGTTCAACAGCCTGGAGCTTCCCAGCCTCAAGACCGGCGTCGGCTTCGGTGTGCGCTGGGTGTCGCCGGTCGGCCCGCTGCGGCTCGACCTGGCCAAGGCGCTGGACGATGACGGCGGCATACGTTTGCACTTTTCCATGGGGCCCGAGTTGTGAGCAAGGTGTTGAAACGCGGCGGGCTGGCCCTGCTGGCGCTGCTGGTCGTGCTGGTGCTGGCCGTGGGTATCCTGCTGGGTACCCAGGCCGGCAGCCGCTGGGCCTTGAGCCTGGTGCCGGGCTTGCAGCTGGACAATTTTCAAGGCCGCCTTGGCGGGCAATGGCAGGCCGATCGGCTGATCTGGCAGCAGGGCGAGGACCGTGTCGAAGTGCTTGCGCCGGTGTTTGCCTGGTCGCCCGGCTGCCTGTTGCGCATGACCTTGTGCATCGACCAGCTGCGCGCCGGGCAGGTCAACCTGGACTTCGCCCCCAGCGAGGCAGCGGCTGACAGCGGCCCGCTGCAGTTGCCCAGCCTCCAGTTGCCAGTGGCGATCGAACTGGGCGAAGTACAGGTCGGCCAGTTGCATCTGGACGGCAGCGAGCAGTTGAGCCAGTTGCAACTGGCTGCACACTGGACCGCCCAGGGCCTGCAGATCGACAGCCTGAACCTGCAACGCGAAGACCTCAGCCTGAACCTCAGCGGCCTGCTGCAACCGGTGGGTGACTGGCCGTTGCAGCTGCAGGGTCAGGTGCAACTGCCGGCCATCGACGACCAGCCCTGGCAACTGGCGGTGCAGATAAAAGGCGACCTGCAGAAAAGCCTCGACCTGCAGGCCGACAGCAGCGGCTACCTGCAAGGGCGCCTGGCGGGTCAATTGCGGCCCCTGGCCGAGCACCTGCCGGCCCAGGTACGCCTGAGCGCCACCGGCTTCAAGCCATCGGCCGGATTGCCGGACACCCTGCAGTTCGAGCAGCTGGAACTCAGTGCCTATGGCGACCTGGCAAAAGGTTACCAACTGGTGGGCGCCGGCCGCCTGCCGGCCGAGCAGGGGCCGATCAGCCTGAGCCTGCGTGGCCGGGTGGATGCCAAGGGCGCCCAGATCGCCGCCCTGGACCTGAGCGCCGCCGCGCAGCAGCGTGTCACGCTCAGCGCCACTGCCGACTGGCAGAGCGGTCTGGTTGCCGATGCCAGCATCGACTGGCTGGACTTCCCGTGGCTGCGCCTGTACCCGCTGGACGAGGCTCCGCAGGTCACGCTGCGGCGCCTGAACGCCAAGGTCAACTACCGCGACGGCAACTACCAGGGCGATTTCAGTGGCGACCTGGACGGGCCGGCAGGTGCCTTCAAGGTCAGCAGCCCGTTCAAGGGCGACCTGGGCCAGGTCAGCCTGCCACAGCTGGCCCTTGAAGCCGGCCAGGGCAAGGTGGCCGGCAGCGTCGCCGTGCAGTTTGCCGAGGGCGTGGCGTGGGACGCGGCACTGGAATTGTCGGCGCTCAACCCGGCGTACTGGCTGGCCGAGCTGCCGGGCACCCTGGCGGGCCCGCTGCGCAGCAAGGGCGAACTCAAGGGCGACACGCTGCGCCTGAATGCCGATCTGGACCTCAAGGGGCGATTGCGCGGCCAGCCCGCCGTGCTGCAGGCCAAGGCCGACGGTGCAGGCGAGAACTGGACCCTGGGCACCTTGCTGATCCAGCTGGGGGACAACAAGATCAACGGCAGCGCCAGTGTGCAGCAACGCCTGGCCGGTCAGCTTGACCTCAACCTGCCGCGCCTGGGCCAGCTGTGGCCGCAACTGCAAGGCCAGCTCAAGGGCCGGCTTGATGTGGCCGGTACGCTCAAGGCGCCGCAGGGGCAACTGACCTTGCAGGGCCAGCAACTGGGCCAGGCCGAAAACCGCGTGCAACGCCTTGACCTGGACGCCCGGCTGGACAGCGCCCAGCGTGCCCTGATCGACCTGCAGGCCGGGTCGATCCGCCTGGGCGAAACCAACCTGGGCACCCTGACTGCCAAAGGCCAGGGCGACATTGGCAAGCAGCAATTGCACCTGGCCCTCGATGGGCCGCAGCTCAAGCTCGACCTGGGCCTGGACGGTCAGCTCGACAAGGGCAACTGGCGCGGACGCCTGGCCAGCGGCCAGGTGCAGGCGGGCGGGCAGGACTGGCAGCTGCAGGCACCGGCCAGGTTGCAGCGCCTGGCCAATGGGCAGGTGGATTTCGGCGCCCATTGCTGGCGCTCCGGGCAGGCCAGCCTGTGTGGTGAAGACCAGCGCCTGATGCCCGACCCGCGCCTGCGCTACCACCTCAAGCAGTTCCCGCTGCAAAGCCTGGCGCAGTGGTTGCCCAAGGACTTCGCCTGGCAGGGCATGCTCAATGCCGACATCAACCTCGACCTGCCGGCCAGCGGGCCCAAGGGGTCGATCGTGGTAGACGCCAGTGGCGGCACCTTGCGGGTGCGGGAAAAGGATCGATGGCTGGACTTCCCGTACCAGGCGCTGCGCCTGAACAGCACCCTGGGCCCGCGCCGCGTGGACACGCGCCTGGAGTTCGTGGGCGGGCGCCTGGGCGAGCTGACCCTGTCGGCGCGCATCGACCCGCTGGCGCGCAACAAGCCGCTGAGCGGAGACTTCCGCCTGAGCGGGCTGGACCTGTCGGTGGGCCGGCCGTTCGCGCCGATGGTCGAGCGCCTGGCTGGCCAGCTCAACGGCAGCGGACAGATCACCGGTACGCTGCTGGCGCCCCAGGTCAACGGCAACCTGACGCTGAGCAATGGCGAAGTGTCGGGTGCCGAGTTGCCCATCAGCCTCAGCGACCTCAGCCTGCGGGCACAGATCGCAGGCGAGCAGGTGCAACTGGGCGGCGAGTGGAAGAGCGGCCCGGTCGGCCAGGGCCGCCTGAGTGGCCAGATCGGCTGGGCCCAGGGCCTGGCGGTGGAGTTGCAACTGCAGGGGCAGCGCCTGCCGGTCACCGTCGAACCCTACGCCAACCTGGAGGTGGCGCCGGACCTGAAGATCCACATGATCGGCGAAAAGCTCGCGGTCACCGGCAAGGTGCTGGTGCCCAAGGGCAAGATCACCGTGCGCGAACTGCCGCCTTCGACTGTAAAGGTGTCGGATGACACGGTCATCGTCGGCCACCAGACCGAGCAGGGCAAGGCGCCGATGGCCGTGGCCATGGACATCGACGTGGAGGTGGGGCAGGACAAGCTGGCATTCAGCGGCTTCGGCCTGACCGCCAACCTGCTGGGGCGCGTGCACATTGGCGACAACCTCGATACCCGTGGCGAGCTCAGCCTGGCCGATGGGCGCTACCGGGCCTATGGCCAGCGCCTGACCATCCGCCGTGCGCGCCTGCTGTTTGCCGGGCCGATCGACCAGCCCTACCTGGACATCGAGGCCATTCGCCAGACCGACGACGTGATTGCCGGCATCCGCCTCAGCGGCAGCGCCGAACAGCCCACCACCCAGGTGTTTTCCGAGCCGGCGATGAGCCAGGAGCAGGCCTTGTCGTACCTGGTGCTGGGGCGTCCGCTGGGCAATACCGGCGAAGACAACAACATGCTGGCGGAGGCGGCCCTGGGCCTGGGCCTGGCGGGCAGCGCGGGGATTACCGGCAGCCTGGCATCGAGCCTGGGCATCGAGGACTTCCAGCTCGACACCCAGGGCAGCGGTGACAACACCAGCGTGGTGGCCAGCGGCAAGCTGACCGAGCGCCTGAGCCTGCGCTACGGCGTAGGGGTGTTCGAGCCGGCCAACACCATCGCCTTGCGCTACCTGCTCAGCAAGAAGGTCTACCTGGAGGCTGCCAGCGGTATCGCCAGCTCGCTGGATATCTTCTACAAGCGCGACTTCTGATACGGCCAGTCAAGGGCTGCGCACACAACAACGCCAGGCGCGACCGCTCGCGCCTGGCGTTGTTGTGTGCGGGGTGTGTCTAGCGCGTGTGCGCTTCCTGGCGCCGGATGTTGCCGATCTGGCGCAGGCTCAACCCGTACTTGTCGGCCAGCACGCTGCGTGACTGGCCATTGGAGCTTTCCTGCTGGATCTGCTGGTTGCGCAGCTGGCGATTGAAGTGGTCGGCCTTGGGAATCTCCAGCGCCATGCCGGCGTAGCGCTTGATCAATGCATCCAGCGCTTCGGTTGGCAGGATCTCGGCCAGCGTGGTGCGCTCGCGGTGCTTGGGAATGTACTTGGGGCGGCCGCCGTAGATGGTGGTCAGGCGGTAGGCATGCTCCAGCCCGATGCATTCGATGAGCATCTGCAGTGACTGGGGCAGTTGTTCGATGTCGATCTTGTTCAGGTCACACAGTTCCATGATGACTTCCTTGTTGGCGGTATGAGCGAAGGGGCCACTTCATCGGGTGCCGTCCGTGCCTGAGCATCCTTGCCAGGTGCGGCGCGCCCCACGTCGACAGCGTTGAACTGCCAAGTGGCCTGAAGGAATTCTCGGTCAACCGCCAAGGGGAGATCTAGGCAGCAAGCGGGTCAGGGGAGGTAGTCTTTCCGTACACATTGCGTGAGGAAGTCGGTGGTCTGTTGTAGGAACCAGCGGCGCCAGGGAGGGCGTGGCCGCGTGTCTACGGCGAGCCTGCTCCAGCGCTGTGGTTCAGGTTGCTCAACCCTGAACGCAAGGCACGGGCACACCTGGCGGATGATTTCAGGTTGTCGCGTCGGGAAAAACCGGGAAACATCCTCCTGCGTGACGTGGCGTTGTATCATGGCCGCCGGCCGCAGTAGGGCCCTCAAACCCGTTGTCGTAAGGATTTTTCAATGACTCAAGCTCAACGCCTGAAATACTCGATCCTGGTTGCCCTGGTGGTGCTGGCAATCATGCTGGGCGGCTCGTACCTGCAGAACGCCGGCGTGATCAGCGAAAAGGTGTTCCAGTACATTGCCATCGGCGTAGCCGTATTGGCCGTGATCGTGAACGGCATCATGCGGCGCAAGGTCAAGTTCTGACCGCTTGCGAGGCTGCGGCCGGCGTCACCCGGCCGTTGGCCTAGCGTGAAACCGGCTGTTCCAGCACCGCGCGAGCCTCGGGGTTGAGGCTGTAGCACTTGTCGCTGCCCAGGCTGATCACACCTTCGACGCACAGGCGCTTGAGCACTTCGCGAACGCTCAGGAACGACAGCGGAATATCCAGCTGCTCGAGCTGGCTGTGCACCCCGCGCACCCCGATACTGCGCCCCTCTCTGGCGGCCGCGTGCAGCGCATCGATGACCTTCAGCCGGATCAGGCTGGTGCGCAGGCCGAATGCCTTGAGCAGTTCGCGGATATGTTCGTTGCCGGCGCGGTCCGGTTCAGCCGCTTCGGGCTTTTCCGGCAGCGGCGCGTGGGCTTTGCGTCTGAAGCGCAGCGGTGTGATTGGCTGTTGCTGGTTGTACATGTGAAAACTCCCTTTCCCGAGCCTGTCCAGTTTGCGTGTGGTGCTCTCACTCTATAAGACGAACGAGCGCGGCAAATCTGCATCGGCAAGGCAAAAAATATTGCCTTTATGTAGAGAGAGACGAACGAGCGGCGCAAAAGCGGTAAATTTTCATGATGAAATTCGTCTAGTCAGGATGTTCGTTCACCCTGATGCTGCCGGAGTCCGCGTGTCTGCCAATCGCTCGATCCCCTCGTTCTGCCTGACGGCCCTGCTGGTTGCTCTGAGTTGTTCAGCCCACGCCCGCGAGGCGCCGCCGGGCGAGGCCCGGGCCGAGATCCGCCGCACCAGCTTCGGTGTGCCGCACATCGTGGCCCGCGATGAGCGTGGCCTGGGCTATGGCATCGGGTATGCCTACGCGCAGGACAACCTGTGCCTGCTGGCCAACGAAGTGGTGACCGTCAACGGTGAGCGCTCGCGGTTCTTCGGGCCGCAGGCGCTGACCCTGGAGCAGCGTGAAAACCTGGCCAGCGACGTGTTTTTCACCTGGCTGAACACGCCGGCGGCGGTGTCTGCGTACTGGCAGGCGCAACCGGCGCCGATCCGTTCATTGCTCGAAGGCTACGCGCTGGGCTACAACCGCGCGCTGGCCGAGCGCACTGCCCAGGGCCTGCCTGCCCAGTGCCAGCAGGCCGAGTGGCTGCGCCCCATCACCGCCCTGGACCTGGTCAAGCTGACCCGGCGCCTGCTGGTCGAGGGTGGGGCCGGGCAGTTCGTCGAAGCCGTGGCCGGTGCCGCGCCCCCCGGTGCAGCGGCGGGGTTGCCGGCTGCGGCCTTCAGTGTGGCCCAGGCGCGCCAGGCCAACTTTGCGCTTGAGCGCGGCAGCAACGCGGTGGCGATAGGGCACGAGCGTTCGGCCAATGGCCGTGGCCTGTTGCTGGCCAACCCGCATTTCCCGTGGGTGGGTGGCATGCGCTTCTACCAGATGCAGTTGAGCATCCCCGGCAAGCTGGACGTGATGGGCGCCGCGTTGCCCGGCCTGCCGCTGATCAACATCGGTTTCAACCGGCATCTGGCCTGGACGCACACCGTCGACACCTCCCGGCACTTCACCTTGCACCGCTTGCAACTGGACCCGAAAGACTCGACCCGCTACCTGCTCGACGGCGTGTCCACCCCCATGACCCGCCAGCCGGTGAGCGTGTCAGTCAAGGCTGAGGACGGCCAGCAGCAGGTGGTCACCCGCGAGCTGTACGGCACGATCTACGGCCCGCTGGTGCAGTGGCCCGGGCGGCTGGACTGGACCGGGCAGGTGGCCTTCAGCCTGCGTGATGCCAACCTGGGCAACACCCGCGTGCTGCAGCAGTGGTACAGCATGAACCAGGCCGACAGCCTGCAGGCCCTGCAGCAGTCGGTGCAGCGCCTGCAGGGCATACCCTGGGTCAACACTCTGGCGGTGGATGCCAGGGGGCAGGCGTTGTACCTGAACCAGTCGGTGGTGCCCTATGTGGATGCGCCACTGCTGGCGCAGTGCAGCGACCCGGCGGCGGGCCTGGAACTGATCGTGCTCGACGGTTCGCGCAGCGCCTGCAACTGGAAGGTCGATGCGCGAGCGGCGCAGCCCGGTATCTTCCCCGCGCAACTGCAGCCCAGCCTGCTGCGTGGCGACTTCGTACAGCACTCCAACGATTCGGCCTGGATGGTCAACCCGGCGCAGCCGCTGCGCGGCTACTCGCCGATCATCAGCCGCGAAGACGTGCCCCTGGGCCCGCGCAGCCGCTTTGCCCTGCAGCGGTTGAACCGCCCCGGCAAGATCAGCGCGCAGGACCTGCACCACATGGTCATGGACGACAAGGTGTACCTGGCCGAGCTGGCGCTGCCCGACCTGCTGCAGTGGTGCAAGGGCGCGACGGCCGATCCGCAGCTCAAGGCCGTTTGCGACAGCCTGGCGGCGTGGGATGGCAAGGCCGGCCTGGCCAGTGGCATCGGCCTGGTGCACTTCCAGAACATCCTGCAGGCGTTGCAGGAGCACGGTGAGTTCTGGCGCGTGGCATTCGATCCGGCCGACCCCCAGCACACCCCACGCGGCCTTGCGCTGGAGCGTGCCGAGGTGGCCAGGGCCGTGCGTGCGGCGGCATTGGCGTCGCAGGCGCAGGTGGCCGAGGCCGGGCTGAGTGCGAATGTGCAGTGGGGGCAGATCCAGCAGGCGGGCGACGGCACGCCGATGCATGGCGGGCCGTCGAGCCTTGGGGTGTATAACGCCATGCAGAGCGTGCCGGGCGAGGGGGGCAAGCGCACCGTGATCAGCGGCACCAGTTACCTGCAGGTGGTCAGTTTCGATGACAAGGGGCCGCACGCGCAGGGGCTGCTGGCGTTTTCCCAGTCCAGCGAGGCGGGGTCGGTGCATGCCAGTGACCAGACCCGTGCGTTCTCGGCCGGGCACTGGCACACCATTCCATTCACCGAGGCGCAGATCAAGGCGGACCCGCAGTATCAGGTGCAGGTGATACGTGAGACGGATACTGCAGCTGTAGCCAGCAGCCCACGTTGAGCGTCGGCTGCATCGCGGGTCAAGCCCGCTCCCACCAGGATTGCGCACTACCTGTGGGGGCGGGCTTGACCCGCGATAGCGTGGCTACGTATTCAGATCCCGCAACAACAGCCCGAAGCCCAGCTCCACCTGTTCGGGAATCGGCAGGTACACCGTGTGCCCATCCCCCGGCGCCACCTCCAGCGGATTGCCCGCGCGATCCCGCAGCTGGTGCAGGTCGAAATGGTAGTTGCCCCGCGGCGTCATCAGCTCCAGGTGATCGCCCAGCCCGAAACGGTTCTTGACCTTGACCTCGGCCAGCCCGTCGACCCGCTCCCCGGTCAGCTCGCCCACGAATTGCTGGCGCTCGGACACCGAGTTGCCCCGCTCGTAGTTCTGGTACTCGTCGTGCACGTGGCGGCGCAAGAAGCCTTCGGTGTAGCCGCGTTGCGCCAATGACTCCAGGTCGAGCATCAGCGAACGGTCGAATTCACGCCCCGCCAGCGCATCGTCGATGGCCTGCCGGTACGCCTGGGTGGTGCGGGCACAGTAGAAGTGCGACTTTGTACGCCCCTCGATCTTCAGCGAGTGCACCCCCATGCGGGTCAGGCGCCCGACGTGCTGCACGGCACGCAGGTCCTTGGCGTTCATGATGTAGGTGCCGTGCTCGTCCTCGAATGCCGGCATGTCTTCGCCGGGCCGGTTGGCTTCCTGCAGCACGAACACCTGGTTGGTGGGGGCGCCGACGCCCAGGGTCGGCTGGACTTCGCGCACGATGTCACCCACCTCGTTTTCCTGGGCCGGGGTGGCGCTGTACTGCCAGCGACAGGCGTTGGTGCAGCTGCCCTGGTTGGCATCGCGCCGGTTCAGGTAGCCCGACAGCAGGCAGCGTCCCGAATACGCCATGCACAGGGCGCCGTGCACGAACACTTCCAGCTCCATCGCCGGCACCTGCTGGCGGATCTCTTCGATTTCTTCCAGCGACAGCTCCCGGGACAGGATCACCCGGCTCAGGCCCTGGGATTGCCAGAACGCGACACTGGCCCAGTTCACCGTATTGGCCTGTACTGACAGGTGGATCGGCATGGCCGGGAAGTGCTGGCGCACCAGCATGATCAGCCCAGGGTCGGACATGATCAGCGCGTCCGGGCCCATGGCGATCACAGGTTCCAGGTCCTTGAGGAAGGTCTTGAGCTTGGCATTGTGCGGGGCGATGTTGACCACCACGTAGAACCGCTTGCCCTGGGCCTGGGCTTCCTGGATGCCCAGCGCCAGGTTGGCATGGTCGAATTCGTTGTTGCGCACACGCAGGCTGTAGCGCGGCTGGCCGGCGTAGACCGCATCGGCGCCATAGGCGAAGGCATAGCGCATGTTCTTCAGGGTGCCGGCAGGGGCGAGCAGTTCGGGTCGGGCGAGGTGGGTCATGGCAAGGTCGCGACAAAAGCGCGGATGCTACGCGCCTGCACCACCGATTTTATTGATCCACGGCAACGGCACTTTCTGCAGTGCGCCGCGCACTAATCATCAGAGCGCAAAGGAGCGGACATGAACGAATCGGTATTGCAGCAAAAAGCCCTGATGTGGTTGCTGGTCCTGGTGACCCTGGCCTTCATCTGGATTCTATTGCCCTACTACGGCGCGGTGTTCTGGGCGGTGATCCTGGGCATCGTGTTTGCGCCGTTGCAGCGCCGGTTGCTGTTGCGCCTGGGCTGGCGGCGCAACCTGGCGGCGAGTATCACGCTGCTGGTGTGCCTGCTGATCGCGATTCTGCCGGTGATCGTCATCAGCACGTTGCTGGTTCAGGAAGGCGCCACGCTGTACAAGAACATCGAGAGCGGCCAACTGGACATCGCCGGCTACATCGAGCGCTTCAAGGACATGCTGCCCGCTGTGGCCCAGCATGGCCTGGAACGCCTGGGCATGGGGGATCTGGAGGGCTTGCGCGACAAGATCGCCAAGGGCGCGATGCAGGGCAGCCAGTTCTTCGCCACCCAGGCGTTCAGCTTCGGGCAGGGCACGTTCGAGTTTCTGGTGAGCTTCGGCATCATGCTGTACCTGCTGTACTTCTTCCTGCGCGATGGCGCCGAGCTGGTGCGCAAGATCCGCACGGCGGTGCCCCTGGCCGAACACCAGAAGCGTCGCCTGCAACTGAAGTTCAATCGCGTGGTGCGTGCCACGGTCAAGGGCAACCTGCTGGTGGCGGTGACCCAGGGCGCGCTCGGCGGGTTCATCTTCTGGGTGCTGGATATCCCCAGTGCGCTGGTGTGGGCGGTGCTGATGGCGTTTCTGTCGCTGCTGCCGGCGGTGGGTGCCGGCATCGTGTGGGGCCCGGTGGCCGCGTACTTCCTGCTCAGTGGTTCGATCTGGCAGGGTGTGGTGCTTGCCGCCTTCGGGGTGTTCGTGATCGGCCTGGTGGACAACGTGCTGCGCCCGATCCTGGTGGGCAAGGACACCCGCATGCCCGACTACCTGATCCTGATCTCGACCCTGGGCGGGCTGGCGGTGTTCGGCCTCAACGGCTTCGTCATCGGGCCGTTGATCGCGGCGCTGTTCATGTCCAGCTGGGGGATTTTCGTGGCGACCAAGCCTCAGGTGCAACTGCCCTGAGGCGCCGCTGGCGAGCGTCACTTCCAGCTATAGGACATGCCTACGTAGGCTGCGAAGCCTTCGCCGGGGGTGGAGCGTGCGGCATCGAGACCCTTGTCGTCGTAGCCGGGCGTCACGGTTGCGGCATAGCGCTGGTTGGTGAGGTTGCGCAGGTCGAGCCAGGTGGCCCAGTCCTGTCGGGGGGAGGCGTAGCCGAAGGTGGCGCCCAGCAGGGCATACGCATCGGCCTGGTAGGAGTTGGCGTAGTCGACCTGCACCTTTGAGGCCATCTGCGTGTTGAGCCCGGCATAGAAGCCGCTGGGATGGTCCAGGCGCACCTGCGCCTGGTAGTAGTGCATCGGCATGCCGGGCAGGCGGTTGTCGCCGAACGCCGCGTCATCGCGGTAGTGGAAGTCGCTGAAGGTGTAGGCCTGGCGCAGCGACACCCGGCCAACTCCGCTGTGTTCCCACAGCAGGCTGTCGAGGCTGGCTTCCACCCCCTGGTGCACGGTAGGGCTGGCATTCACCTCGCCGACGATGGCGTTGGTGGTGCTGCTGGCGGCCACGGTTTCCACTGTCAGCAGTTCGTGGCGCACGGCCGAGTAGTACCAGGCCAGGTCCCAGCGCCCCAGCCGCGAGTCGCCGCGGGCGCCGAGCTCCAGGGTGGTGGCGGTCTGGTTGCGCAGCTCGATGGGTTGGGTCTGCAGGCCGTTGATCGCTGGCGAGCTCCAGATCAGCGCCCAGGGGTGCGCAGGCTCCACCGAGCGGCTCAGGTTGCCGTACAGCTGCAGCGCGGGGCTGAAGTCGTAGCGCAGCCCCAGGCGCGGGGCGTAGTCCCAGTCATGCTGGCTGACCTTGCCGCCGCTGGCCGGATAGGTGACGGCGCTTTCGCGGCGGGTATAGATCATCGCCAGGCCGCTGGTCAGCCACAGGTCTGGCACCAGTTCCAGTTCGTTGCTGAAGTGGAGGACGCTGTCCGAGCCCTGGTAGGTGAAGTCGCGGGTCTTGGTGCCTATGGGCTGAGTGGGGTCGGTCTCGACCCGCACGAACTCCGAGGCCCCGGTGTTGGGCAGGTGCTTTGTGGTGCGCCAGCCGAGGGTGGTCTTGCTCTCGTGGCCGAACAGGGTGTCGCGGCGCAGGTAGTTGAGCGTGCCGCTGACGTCGGTGTACGCCACCTTGAGGCGCTTGGTGCCTTCACGCAGGTCCATCGGGTAGTCGTGGTAGACCAGGCCGGCCTCCAGTTGCGAGTCGTCATCGAGGTAGAAGGTGGTCTTGTTGCCCAGCCAGGTGCTGCCCGGTTGCGGGCGGCTGGCGTCGCGGCTCAGGTACAGCGGGTTGGCAGCGCGCGGGTGGTGCTTGATCTGGTCCTTGGTCAGGCGCCCGGCCAGTTCGTTTTCGGTTTCGCGGTAACGCAGGTAGAAGCGGGTTTCCAGGTTGGGGTTGAAGCGGTAGCCGACGTTGGCGGCGATGCCCTTGCTGCTGCCGCTGCTGTGGTCCTGGTAGCCGTCGTATTCCGAGTCGGTGAGGGCGACGTAGTAGTCCAGGTCACCCAGTACCTGGCCGGAGCTGACCTGGCGTTTGCCGTAGCCACGGCTGCCGGCCTCGACCCGTACCTGCAGGGGCGCGGCGTCGTAGCCGGTGTGGGTCACGTAATTGATGGCGCCGCCCAGGGCCAGGGCGCCGCGGTCGAAGCCGTTGGCGCCGCGCAGTACCTCGGCGCGGCTTAGCCACAGGGGCTCGAACAGTTCATAGGGCGTGCCGCCGGGGCCGGTCAGTGGCAGGCCGTCGAACAGGGTGTATACGCCGGAGCCGTGGGCGCCGGGGGCACGGTTGAGGCCCGAGCCGCGAATCGACAGTTTGATGCCGTCGTTGCCGGCGGATTGGGCGAACACGCCGGGCTGGTAGGCGAGCACGTCCTGGTTGCTGGCAACGCGGCCTTGTTCGACCTGTTGCATGTCGATCAGGTTGGTGGCCCCGGGGATTTGCTGCAGGCGCTCACGGGCGTCCTGAAGCTCGTTGTGTTCCTGGTCCTGGATCAGTACCTGGCCGAGTTCGATGCCTGGGTTGGCTTGGGCGGTGGCGGTGCAGGCGATCAATACGGCGAGGGACGAGCGGGACAGGGTGGGGTGCATCGAAGGGGTTCCGGAACGGTTGGGCGGCTATCTGACGTTGCAAGTATCAGACGAAGCACAGTGGGTGATCTGTAGTGCAGTCATGTTTTTGATCTGCTCTGGATATGTTCACGGTCGTCGATTTTACGGAGTGGTGTGTTTATCCGGCATGGATAGCGCTGCGAATGACGCCTTCCGCTCTTACAGCGGGTCACTTTTGCAAGGACGCAAAAGTAACCAAAAGGTCCCCGGCCAAACATACGGCCCTACGCTTCGCTCCGGGTTCCCTCCCTCCGGCGCCGTCCAGGGGGCACGCGACCCGAGTTGCTGCGCAACTCTAACAGTCGCTCGCTTCGGCTAACGCCGAAGGGGCTGCGCCCCGCCCCCTGCACGACACCTCCACTCGGCCTCCTGACAGGCCGGACAATCAAGATCAAGATCAAGATCAAGAGCAAAGGCAAGAGCAAGAGCAAGAGCAAGAGCAAGAGCAAGAGCAAGAGCAAGAGCAAGAGC
>NZ_QKRS01000017.1:52131-102624 GCF_024261405.1 Pseudomonas sp. FBF18
GGACAATCAAGATCAAGATCAAGATCAAGAGCAAAGGCAAGAGCAAGAGCAAGAGCAAGAGCAAGAGCAAGAGCAAGAGCAAGAGCAAGAGCAAGAACAACGGCGGTGCTGGGGATGGGTTGTTCAATCGCCAAAAACAAAACACCCCGCCGAAGCGGGGTGTCCTGTCAATGCATCAGCACTCAACCAAGCAACTGCAAACCTGCATGCTGCACCAGGTCCAGCAACGGCTGCGGATAAACACCCAGCACGAACGCCAGAATCGCAATCGCCAGCAACATCACGCCACCGGTACGCTGCTCCCAGTTCAACGGCGCATCGTGACGACGCAGGTTCGGCTCGATCAGGTACAGGGTGACCATCACGCGCAGGTAGTAGAACACCCCGATCGCACTACCGATCACCAAGGCACCCACCAGCCACCATAGCTGCGACTCGACGCCGGTAGCAATGATGTAGAACTTGCCGATGAAGCCCGCAGTCAGCGGAATACCCGCCAGCGACAGCATCATCACGGTCAGTACCGCCGTCAGGTACGGACGACGCCAGAACAGGCCGCGGTACTCGTACAGGGCATCGGCATCACGGCCCTTGTAAGGCGAGGACATCAGGGTGATGACGCCAAACGCGCCCAGGCTGGTGATCACGTAGGTCACCAGGTACACGCCAATGGCTTCCACCGCCATGCCCTTGCTCGCCACCAGCGCAATCAGCAGGTAACCGAAGTGGGCAATCGAGGAGTAACCCAGCAGACGCTTGAGGTTGCTCTGGGTCAGCGCCAGCAGGTTGCCGACCAGAATCGAGGCCACTGCAATCATCGACAGCACGGTGGTCAGCACGCCGCTGCTGGCAGCAGGGGAGAGCATGAACAGGCGTACCACAACAGCGAATACAGCCACCTTGCTCGCGGTGGCCAGGAACGCGGCGACCGGCGCCGGAGCACCTTCGTATACGTCCGGGGTCCACAGGTGGAACGGTACCAGCGACAGCTTGAACGCCAGGCCGACCAGCATCATGCCCAGGCCCAGCTGGGCAATCAGGCTTGGCAGGCTGGTGGTGGCCAGGGCCTTGCCGATGCCGTCGAAGCTCAGGCTGCCGGCGTCGGCATACAGCAGCGCCATGCCGAACAGCAGGAACGCGGAACCGGCTGCCGACAGCACCATGTACTTGATGCCGGCTTCCAGCGAACGCTTGTTGAAGAACGCATACGCCACCAGGCCATACACCGGTACCGAGAGCAGCTCCAGGCCGATGAACAGGCCGGCCAGGTGTTGCGCGCAGACCAGCACCAGGCCGCCCAGGGCCGCCATCAGGATCAGCAGGTAGAGCTCTTCGCGGTTGCCCGGGTAGCCCTTGCCGCCGTCACCCAGGTAGGCATGCGCCAGGGTCACGCAGGCCAGGGTGGCGACCAGGATCAACGCCATGTACAGGCACGCGAAGCTGTCGACGGTCAGCAATGGGGTGACCGCCAGCGGGGCCACCTTGAGGGTCGGGATGATCGACAGCAGGGCCAGGTTCAGCCCCACGGTCGACAGCAGGAAGGTTTGCGAGTGATTGCGGCGCCAGGCGATGGCCAGCATCACCACGACGATGGTGATACTGGTGATCAGCAGTGGCGCAAGCGCAATAAAGTGTTGAATCGTCAGGTCCATAGCGCTCTTACCGGGCCGAAGCGAGTTGAGTGAAAGCGGAGCCGAGCCACTGCTGCACACCACTCATGGTGGCGGCGGAGGTATCCAGGAACGGCTGCGGGTAAACGCCCAGCACAATCAGCAGTACCGCCAGGCCCAGCACCATGATCAGTTCGCGGTTGTCCATGCCGGCCAGTACTTCGTCGGACTTGGCCGGGCCGAAGTAGGCGCGGTGGATCATGATCAGCGAGTACACCGAGCCGAACACCAGGCCGGAGGTGGCAATCGCGGTGACCCACGGGGCACTGACGAAGCTGCCGATCAGGATCAGGAACTCGCCGACGAAGTTGCCGGTACCCGGCAAGCCCAGCGAGGCCGCGGCGAAGAACAGGCTGATGGCCGGCAGGTAGGCGATGCGCGACCACAGGCCACCCATCTGACGCATGTCACGGGTGTGCAGACGCTCGTACAGCTGGCCGCTGAGGATGAACAGTGCCGCTGCCGACAGGCCGTGGGCCAGCATCTGGATCACCGCGCCCTGCAGGGCCTGCTGGCTGCCGGAGTAGATGCCGATCAGCACGAAGCCCATGTGCGAGACGCTGGAGAACGCGATCAGGCGCTTGATGTCGGTTTGCGCGAAGGCCAGGAATGCACCGTAGAAGATCCCGATCAGACCCAGGGTCATGGCGATCGGCGCGAACTCGGCCGAGGCATTCGGGAACAGCGGCAGGGCAAAACGCAGCAGGCCGTAGGCCGCGGTCTTCAGCAGGATACCGGCCAGGTCGACGGAACCGGCAGTCGGCGCCTGGGCGTGGGCATCAGGCAGCCAGGAGTGGAACGGTACCACCGGCAGCTTGACCGCGAAGGCGATGAAGAAGCCCAGCATCAGCAGGTATTCGGTACCCGCCGGCAGGTCGGCCTTGAGCAACTGGGTGTAGTCGAAGGTGATCACACCGGTGTTGCCGTAGTTGACCAGTACCAGGCCCAGGATCGCCACCAGCATGATCAGGCCGCTGGCCTGGGTGAAGATGAAGAACTTGGTGGCTGCGTAGATCCGGGTCTTCTTGCCGTCCGAGGAGCTGTGACCCCAGAGCGCGATGAGGAAATACATCGGCACCAGCATCATTTCCCAGAAGAAGAAGAACAGGAACAGGTCCAGGGCCAGGAACACACCGACCACGCCGCCCAGGATCCACATCAGGTTGAGGTGGAAGAAGCCGACGTGGCGCTGGATCTCTTTCCAGGAACACAGTACCGAGAGCACACCGAGCAGGCCGGTGAGCAGGATCATCAGCAGCGACAGGCCGTCCAGGGCCAGGTGCAGGCTGATGCCGAAGCGCTCGATCCACAGCACTTTGAACTCGTAGGCCCACTGTGGCGCGGCACCCGGCGCAGGCGCCAGGGTGTAGTCGCCGTTGGCCCACAGCCAGAGGCCGATACCAAGCAGCAGGGACATGGTCAGCAGCGCGATGTAGCGCGGCAGGGTGGCGCCGAAGCGCTCACCCAGCCAGCACAGCAGGCCGCCGATAAAGGGGATCAGGATCAGCCAAGGCAAAATCATGACGGGCTCAATTCCTTTCGCAAAGTCGCAAGGTTCATATCAGACCGCAGCCACAACAACGGCACCGAGCACAAGCACGGCACCAATGGCGATCGAGGCGGTGTACCAGCGCAGCTGACCGGTTTCGGTTTTGCTCATGGCGGCATGACCGCCCTTGGCCAAACGCGGAATCAGGCCGATGCTGCGGTCAACCGGATCCTTGCGCAGGATGTGGCTGATCAGCAGGTAAGGTTTGACGAACAGCTTGTCGTAGATCCAGTCGAAGCCCCAGGCGGCGAACCACCAGGCCGACAGCACACGACCGATACCGCTGTTGGCGATCGCGGTAACCAGGCGACGCTTGCCCAGGAACAGCATGGCGGCCAGCAGGATACCGGCGATGGCGATGGCACCCGAGGCGATTTCCAGGCTGTGCTTGGCTTCGCCACCGGCATGCCCGACGCTCTGCGGCAGCACGCCGGCCAGCGGTGGGTGGATCCAGGCGCCGACGAAGGTCGACAGCACGATCAGCACGCCCAGCGGCAGCCAGTGCGAGATGCCGTGGCCAGCGTGGGCTTCGGTCTTGGCTTCGCCGTGGAAGGCGATGAAGATCAGGCGGAAGGTGTACAGCGAGGTCATGAACGCACCCACCAGGCCGGCGTACAGCAAGCCGCTGTAGCCGCTGGCGAAGGCTTCCCAGAGGATCTCGTCCTTGGAGTAGAAGCCGGCGGTCAGCAGCGGCAGGGCAGCCAGGGCGGCACCACCGACGATGAAGCTGGCGTAGGCCAGTGGCAGTTTCTTCCACAGGCCGCCCATCTTGAAGATGTTCTGCTCGTGGTGGCAGGCAACGATCACCGCACCGGAGGCAAGGAACAGCAGGGCCTTGAAGAAGGCGTGGGTCATCAGGTGGAAGATCGCGCCGTCGAAGGCGCCCACGCCCAGGGCCAGGAACATGTAGCCGATCTGGCTCATGGTCGAGTAGGCCAGGATACGCTTGATGTCGGTCTGTACCAGCGCGGCAAAGCCGGCCAGCACCAGGGTCACGCCGCCGACCACACCCACCAGGTGCAGCACGTCGGGTGCCAGGGCGAACAGGCCGTGGGTACGTGCGATCAGGTAGACACCGGCGGTCACCATGGTGGCGGCGTGGATCAGTGCCGATACCGGAGTAGGGCCGGCCATCGCGTCTGCAAGCCAGGTCTGCAGCGGCAGCTGGGCCGATTTGCCCACGGCGCCGCCCAGCAGCATCAGGGTTGCCAGCACGATCCAGAAATCACCGGCCTGGAACTTCTGCGGCGCCAGCACCAGCAGTTGCTGGATGTTCAGGGTGCCCAGTTGCTGGAACAGGATGAACAGGCCGATGGCCATGAACACGTCGCCGATACGGGTGACGATGAAGGCCTTGAGCGCCGCGTTGCCGTTGTTGCGGTTGCTGTAGTAGAAACCGATCAACAGGTACGAGCACAGGCCCACGCCTTCCCAACCGAAGTAGATGAACAGCAGGTCGTCGCCCAGGATCAGGAACAGCATGCTGGCAATGAACAGGTTGGTGTAGGCGAAGAAGCGCGAGTAGCCGGCTTCACCACGCATGTACCACGAGGCGAACAGGTGGATCAGGAAGCCCACGCCGACCACCACGCCGAGCATGGTCACCGACAGGCCGTCCAGGTACAGGGTGAAGTTGGGCTTGAAGTCGCCCACCTGCATCCACTGCCACAGCAGCTGGCTGTACGCGCCGCCTTCAGGCGGGGCGACGTTGAACTGCCAGATCACGTAGGCGGCCACGATGGCCGAGAGGCCGATCGAACCGACACCGATCAGCGCCGACAGGTTCTCCGAGAACCGCCCGCGCGAGAACGACAGCAGCACAAAGCCGATCAGGGGGAAGACGAAGGTCAGAAAGAGTAGGTTCATCCGCGCATCTCACTGGCAGCATCGATATCGAGAGTGTGGAAGCGGCGATACAGCTGCAGCAGGATCGCCAGGCCGATACTGGCCTCGGCGGCGGCCAGGCTGATCACCAGGATGAACATGATCTGCCCGTCCGGTTGCGCCCAGCGGCTGCCCGCCACGATGAATGCCAGTGCCGAGGCGTTCATCATGATTTCCAGGCTCATCAGTACGAACAGAATGTTGCGGCGCACCATCAGCCCGACCAGGCCGAGGCAGAACAGGATGCCGGCGACGGCCAGGCCGTGTTCGAGAGGAATTGCTGACATGATTTACTCCTTCGCCTCGTTGCGGCCGAGGTGGAACGCCGTCACTGCTGCAGCCAGCAGCAGCATCGAGGCCAGTTCCACCACCAGCAGGTAAGGGCCGAACAGGCTGATGCCCACGGCCTTGGCGTCAACGGTGGTATGACCGATGGCGGCGCCGCTCGGCTGCACGAACAGCACGTACAGCAGTTCGGCCAGCAGCAGGACGGCGAGGAACACCGGCCCGCCCCAGATGCCGGGCTTGAGCCAGCCGCGCTCCTGGGCGACCGAGGCCGGCCCCAGGTTGAGCATCATCACCACGAACACGAACAGCACCATGATGGCGCCAGCGTAGGCGATCACTTCGAGCACGCCGGCAAACGGCGCGCCGAGGGCGAAGAAGGTCATCGCCACGGAAATCAGCGAAATGATCAGGTAGAGCAGGGCATGCACCGGGTTGGTGTTGGTGATCACCCGCAGGGTGGACACCACGGCGACACCGGATGCGAAATAGAAAGCGAATTCCATCTTTCTTCCTTAAGGGAGCAAGCTCTTCACGTTGATCGGCTCGGCTTCGTTCTGCGCGGCGCCCTTCGGCTTGCCGGCAACGGCCATACCTGCAACACGGTAGAAGTTGTAATCAGGGTTCTTGCCGGGGCCGGAGATCAGCAGATCTTCTTTCTCGTACACCAGGTCCTGACGTTTGAACTCGGCCATTTCGAAATCCGGGGTGAGCTGGATCGCGGTGGTCGGGCAGGCTTCCTCGCAGAGGCCGCAGAAAATGCAGCGCGAGAAGTTGATGCGGAAGAACTCGGGGTACCAGCGACCGTCTTCGGTCTCGGCCTTCTGCAGCGAGATGCAACCCACCGGGCAGGCCACGGCGCACAGGTTGCAGGCCACGCAGCGCTCCTCGCCGTCGGGGTCGCGGGTCAGCACGATGCGGCCGCGGTAGCGCGGCGGCAGGTAGACCGGCTCTTCGGGGTATTGCAGGGTGTCGCGTTTGCGGAACCCGTGGGAGAACACCATCACCAGGCTGCGCAGCTGGGTGCCAGTGCCCTTAACGATGTCGCCAATATACTTGAACATGGGTCAAATCCTCACTGGGCCGCAACAGCTGGCGTGTTGAGCAACACGAGCGCAGCGGTCACCAGCAAATTGATCAGGGTCAGCGGCAGGCAGAACTTCCAGCTGAAGTCCATCACCTGGTCATAGCGCGGGCGCGGGATCGAGGCGCGCAGCAGGATGAACAGCATGATGAAGAACGCGGTCTTCAGGGCGAACCACACGAACGACAGTTGCGGCAGGATGCCGAACGGCCCGTGCCAGCCACCGAAGAACAGGGTTACCAGCAGCGCCGAGATCAGGATGATGCCGATGTACTCGCCCACGAAGAACATGCCCCATTTCATGCCGGCATATTCGATGTGGTAGCCGTCGGCCAGTTCCTGTTCCGCTTCCGGCTGGTCGAAGGGGTGACGGTGAGTCACGGCCACGCCAGCGATGAAGAAGGTACAGAAGCCGAAGAACTGCGGAATGATGAACCACAGGTTCTGCGCCTGGTATTCGACGATGTCGCGCATGTTGAACGAGCCGACCTGGGCCACGATGCCCATCAGCGCCAGGCCCATGAACACTTCGTACGACACGGTCTGGGCCGAGGCCCGCAGGCTGCCGAGCAGGGCGTACTTGTTGTTCGACGACCAGCCGGCGAACAGGACGGCGTACACCGACAGGCCGGCCATGGCGAAGAAGAACAGCAGGCCGATGTTCAGGTCCGCGACACCCCAGGTCGGGGTGATCGGGATGATCGCGAAGGCGATCAGCAAGGCGCTCATGGCCACCACCGGTGCCAGGGTGAAGATCACCTTGTCGACGAAGGGCGGGTTCCAGTCTTCCTTGAAGAACATCTTCAGCATGTCGGCGGCAATCTGGAACATGCCGAACGGGCCGACGCGGTTAGGACCGTAACGGTCCTGCCACCAGCCCAGCAGGCGACGCTCGACGAAGCTGAGCAGCGCACCGCAGACCACCACCGCCAGCAACACCACGATGGCCTTGATGACAGTGAGGATCACATCGATCACTTCAGGGGTGAACCAGGTCATTGTGCTGCCTCCTGCAAGCCTTCGACGGATGCACCGAAGATGGCAGGCGGGATGCCGGCCAGGCCTTTGGGCAATGCAACCAGGCCTGCGCCCAGTTCCTCATTGATGCGCAGCGGCAGACGCAGGGTCTGGCCGGCCACGTTCAGGCTCAGCAGTGCGCCGTCGTTGACGCCCAGGCGGTCGGCTTCGGACTTGGCCAGTGCCACGTAGGCCTGCGGGATGCGCTCCTGCACCGGGGCGGCGCGCGAAGAGTTCTCTTCACTGCCGAACAGGTGGTAGAACGGCACGGCCTGCCAGGTGCCACGGGCCGGCGAGAACGCCGCCGGAACGCTGGCGAACCAGTTCAGCCTGTCGCCCTGGGTCTCGATCAGGCGGGTGCCCGGGTCGCCTGCACGCAGGTGACCACCGACCTCGTCCTGGAACTTGTTCCAGGCCTGCGGCGAGTTCCAGCCCGGCGACCAGGCGAACGGCACCTGCTGGCGTGGTTCGGCGGAGCCCGAGTAGCCTTCCATGGAGAAGGCGAACGCGGTGTCCGGGTCTTGCGGGGTACGTGGCTCGTGCACGCTGATGTTGGCGCGCATGGCGGTACGGCCCGAGTAGCGCAGCGGCTCGCGGGCCAGTTTCATGCCCTTGATGCGGAACGCGGCCGATGGCGCGGCGTTGACGATGCCGGCCAGTTGCGGCACCACGCCAGCCACGGCGTGGGTCACGTGGTCCAGCTGGGTCCAGTCGATCGGCTTGTTGAGCAGGGTGGCACGCAGTGCGTGCATCCAGCGCCAGCCTTCGTGCACCAGGATGCTGCTGTCCAGGTACTGCGGGTCGAACACCTGGAAGAAGCGCTGGGCGCGGCCTTCCTGGCTGACCAGGGTACCGTCGCCCTCGGCGAAGGTGGCGGCCGGCAGCACCAGGTGCGCGCGGTCGGTGGTCGGGGTTTTCTGGTGGTCGGCAACGATCACCACCTTGGCCGCGGCCAGGGCAGCGTCGACCTTGGCAGCCGGTACGCGGCTGTACAGGTCGTTTTCCAGCACCACGATGGCGTCGGCCTTGCCGGCGATCACGGCGTCCAGCGCCGCATCGATCGACTCGCCACCGAGCATGGCCAGGCCCAGGCTGTTGGCTTCGGGCACCACCAGGCTCAGCGAGCCGTTCTTCTCGCGCAGCTTGAGTGCCTTGGCGATGTTGGCGGCAGCTTCGATCAGAGCCCTGGAGGCCAGCGAAGTACCGGCAACCACCAGTGGGCGATTGGCCGCGACCAGGGCGTCGGCGATGCGCTTGGCCAGGTCCAGGGCTTCGGCGTCCAGGCCTTCGACGGCTGGGGCGCTCGGGTCGATGGCGTGGGCCACGGCGAAACCGATGCGGGCCAGGTCGTCCGGCGCGGCGTGCACGCACTCTTGCGCCACGTCGTCGAGCTTGGTCTCGCTCAGGCTGGCAATGAACAGCGGGTACATGGCGTGCTGGCCGATGTTCTTCACCGCGGCATCGAGCCACGGCTGAACGCGCATGGCATCGGCCATCGCCTCGGCCTTGCCCTTGACCGACTGACGCAGGGCCAGGGCCACGCGGGCAGCGGTCTGGGTCAGGTCTTCGCCAAGCACGAACACCGCGTCATGGTCTTCCATGTCGCGCAGGGTCGGCACCGGCAGCGGGCTGTCGTTGAGCACCTGCAAAGCCAGGCGCACGCGCTCCAGCTCACCGGCTTCCATGCCTGCATAGAAGTGTTCGGCACCCACCAGCTCGCGCAGGCCGTAGTTGCTCTCCAGGCTTGCACGGGGCGAACCGATACCCACGATGTTGCGCCCGCGCAGCATGTCGGCGGCCTTGTCCAGCGCGGCGTCCAGGCCCAGTTTCTGGCCGTCCTGGAGCAGTGGCTGGCGTGGGCGGTCGGTACGGTTGACGTAGCCGTAGCCGAAGCGGCCACGGTCGCACAGGAAGTACTGGTTCACCGAGCCGTTGAAACGGTTCTCGATGCGGCGCAGTTCACCGTAGCGCTCGCCCGGGCTGATGTTGCAGCCGCTGGAGCAGCCATGGCAGATGCTCGGGGCGAACTGCATGTCCCACTTGCGGTTGTAGCGCTCGGAGTGGGTCTTGTCGGTGAACACACCGGTCGGGCAGACCTCGGTCAGGTTGCCGGAGAACTCGCTCTCCAGGACACCGTCCTCGACGCGGCCGAAATACACGTTGTCGTGCGCACCGAACACGCCCAGGTCGGTACCGCCGGCGTAGTCCTTGTAGTAGCGCACGCAGCGGTAGCAGGCGATGCAGCGGTTCATCTCGTGGGAGATGAACGGGCCGAGCTCCTGGTTCTGGTGGGTACGCTTGGTGAAACGGTAGCGGCGCTCGTTGTGGCCGGTCATCACCGTCATGTCTTGCAGGTGGCAGTGACCGCCTTCCTCGCACACCGGGCAGTCGTGCGGGTGGTTGGTCATCAGCCATTCGACGACGCTGGCGCGGAACACGCGCGCTTCTTCGTCTTCGATGGAAATCCAGCTGCCATCGGTGGCAGGGGTCATGCAGGACATGACGATGCGACCACGGGTGTCGTTCTCGTCGGTGTACTGCTTGACCGCACACTGGCGGCAGGCACCGACGCTACCGAGCGCCGGGTGCCAGCAGAAATAGGGGATGTCGAGGCCTAGCGACAGACACGCCTGTAACAGGTTGTCTGCACCGTTGACTTCGAGCTCTTTGCCGTCTACGTGGATAGTGGCCATGGTTCAAAGTTCTTCGTTGGCCCGCGTCTGCGGGCGTGGCTAATGGAAAGCTGTATGCCTGCGGTTCGCCGTCATCCGGGCGAGCATCGCGGGCAACGGGCGGCACGGACCGCCCGTCTTCTTGTTCGTTATGCGCCAACCACAACGGGTTTGGCCAAGTCCGGGCGCGGTGCAGCAGTGGCTGCGATGCCGGCTTCGAACTCGGGGCGGAAGTATTTGATGGCACTGCCCAGCGGCTCGACCGCACCGGGTGCGTGAGCGCAGAAGGTCTTGCCTGGGCCGAGGAAACCAACCAGCCCCAGCAGCGTCTCGATGTCGCCTGGCTGACCCTGGCCTTTCTCGATGGCGCGCAGCAGCTTGACGCTCCACGGCAGGCCGTCGCGGCACGGGGTGCAGAAGCCGCACGATTCGCGGGCAAAGAACTCTTCCATGTTGCGCAGCAGCGAGACCATGTTGACGCTGTCGTCAACGGCCATGGCCAGGCCCGTACCCATCCGGGTACCGACCTTGGCGATGCCGCCGGCGTACATCTGGGCGTCGAGGTGCTCGGGCAGCAAAAAGCCGGTACCGGCGCCGCCTGGCTGCCAGCACTTGAGCTTGAAGCCGTCGCGCATGCCGCCGGCGTAGTCTTCGAACAGCTCGCGGGCGGTGACACCGAAGGGCAGTTCCCACAGGCCAGGGTTCTTCACCTTGCCGGAGAAGCCCATCAGCTTGGTGCCGTGGTCTTCGCTGCCTTCGCGGGCCAGCGACTTGTACCAGTCGATGCCGTTGCCGACGATGGCCGGCACGTTGCACAGGGTCTCGACGTTGTTCACGCAGGTCGGCTTGCCCCACACGCCCACGGCGGCAGGGAAGGGCGGCTTGGAACGCGGGTTGGCGCGGCGGCCTTCGAGGGAGTTGATCAGTGCGGTTTCTTCACCGCAGATGTAACGCCCGGCGCCGGTGTGCACGAACAGCTCGAAATCGAAACCGCTGCCCAGGATGTTCTTGCCCAGCAGGCCGGCAGCCTTGGCTTCCTCGACCGCACGGGTGAGGTTGCGCGCGGCGGTGGTGTATTCGCCACGCAGGAAGATGTAGCCGCGGTAGGCCTTGAGCGCGCGGGCACTGATCAGCATGCCTTCGATCAGCAGATGGGGCTGTTGCTCCATCAGCATGCGGTCCTTCCAGGTGTTGGGCTCCATTTCGTCCGCGTTGCACAGCAGGTAGCGGATGTTCATGGATTCGTCTTTGGGCATCAGGCCCCATTTGACGCCCGTCGGGAAGCCCGCACCGCCACGGCCCTTGAGGCCGGAGTCCTTGACGGTCTGCACGATGTCGTCCTGCGACATCTGCGCCAGTGCCTTGCGGGCAGCGGTGTAGCCGTCCTTGGCCTGGTACTCGTCGAGCCACAGTGGCTCGCCGTCGTCGCGCAGGCGCCAGGTCAGCGGATGGGTTTCGGCGGCGCGCGCGATGCGGTTGGCCGGGCCGAAGGAAGTGATGGTCATACGTAACCCTCCAGCAGTTTGGAAACGCCGGCAGGTTGCACGTCGCCAAAGGTGTCGTCGTCGATCATCAGGGCCGGGGCCTTGTCGCAGTTGCCCAGGCAGCACACCGGCAGCAGGGTGAAACGCCCGTCTGCAGTGGTCTGGCCCAGGCCGATGCCCAGCTCGCTCTGGATCTGGCTGACCACCGACTCGTGGCCGCCGATGTAGCAGACCATGCTGTCGCACACACGGATGATGTGGCGGCCGACCGGCTGGCGGAAGATCTGGCTGTAGAAGGTGGCCACGCCTTCGACGTCGCTGGCAGGGATGCCCAGCACTTCGCCGATGGCGTACACGGCGCCGTCCGGCACCCAGCCGCGTTCCTTCTGAACGATCTTCAGGGCTTCGATGGACGCCGCGCGCGGGTCCTCGTAGTGGTGCATCTCGTGCTCGATGGCCGAGCGCTCGGTTTCGCTCAGGGCGAAACGGTCGGTTTGGATAAGCGTGTTATTCATGCTTAGCGGTCCACGTCAGCCATAACGAAGTCGATACTGCCCAGGTACGCAATCAGGTCCGCGACCATGCTGCCGCGGATCACCGAAGGGATCTGCTGCAGGTGCGGGTAGCTCGGAGTGCGGATCCGGGTGCGGTAGCTCATGGTGCCGCCGTCGCTCGTCAGGTAGTAACTGTTGATGCCCTTGGTCGCTTCGATCATCTGGAAGGACTCGTTGGCCGGCATGACCGGGCCCCACGAAACCTGCAGGAAGTGCGTGATCAGGGTCTCGATGTGCTGCAGGGTGCGCTCTTTTGGCGGCGGCGTGGTCAGCGGGTGATCCGCCTTGTACGGGCCTTCCGGCATGTTGCGCATGCACTGGTCGATGATCTTGATGCTCTGGCGCATTTCTTCCACGCGCACCATGCAGCGGTCATAGGCATCGCCATTGCTGGCCAGCGGCACTTCGAACTCGAAGTTCTCGTAGCCCGAGTACGGGCGTGCCTTGCGCAGGTCGAAGTCGCAACCGGTCGAACGCAGGCCGGCACCGGTGACGCCCCATTCCAGGGCTTCCTTGGTGTTGTAGGCAGCCACGCCGATGGTACGGCCCTTGAGGATGCTGTTCTGCAGGGCGGCCTTGGTGTACTCGTCGAGGCGCTTGGGCAGCCAGTCGACGAAGTCCTTGACCAGTTTTTCCCAGCCGCGCGGCAGGTCGTGGGCCACGCCACCGATACGGTACCAGGCCGGGTGCAGACGGAAACCGGTGATGGCTTCGATCACGGTGTAGGCGCGCTGACGGTCGGTGAAGGTGAAGAACACCGGGGTCATGGCGCCGACGTCCTGGATGTAGGTACCCAGGAACAGCAGGTGGCTGGTGATGCGGAAGAACTCGGCCATCATGATGCGGATGGTGTCGACCTTCTGCGGAACCTTGATGCCGGCCAGCTTCTCGACCGCGAGCACGTAGGGCAGGTTGTTCATCACCCCGCCCAGGTAGTCGATGCGGTCGGTGTAGGGGATGAAGCTGTGCCAGGACTGGCGCTCGGCCATCTTCTCGGCACCACGGTGGTGGTAGCCGATGTCCGGGACGCAGTCGACGATCTCTTCACCGTCCAGCTGCAGCACGATACGGAACGCACCGTGAGCCGAAGGGTGGTTGGGGCCAAGGTTGAGGAACATGTAGTCCTCGTTGGCACCGGAACGCTTCATGCCCCAGGCTTCGGGGTTGAAGCGTGCGGCTTCTTCCTCGAGCTGCTGCTTGGCCAGGTTCAGGCTGTAGGGGTCGAACTCGGTGGCGCGCGCCGGGAAGTCCTTGCGCAGCGGATGGCCTTCCCAGGTGGGCGGCATCATGATGCGGGTCAGGTGCGGGTGGCCGGCAAAGTCGATGCCGAACATGTCCCAGACTTCGCGCTCGTACCAGTTGGCGTTGGGCCAGATACCGGTGACGGTGGGCAGGTTCAGGTCACCTTCGTTCAGTGCCACCTTGATCATCACGTCGCTGTTACGCTCGACGGACAGCAGGTGGTAGAACACGGTGAAGTCGGCGCCCGGCAGGCCGCGACGCTGGGTGCGCAGGCGCTCGTCCACGCCGTGCAGGTCGTACAGCATGCTGTACGGCTTGGCCACGTTGCGCAGGAAGGTCAGCACTTCTATCAGCTTGGCGCGGGCAACCCAAAGCACCGGCATGCCGGTGCGGGTGTCCTGGGCGGTGAACGCCTCGGGGCCAAAACGATTGTTCAATTCGACGACCACATCCTGGTCGTCAGCCTTGTAAGGCGGGATGTAAATAGCGGTGTCCGCTGTCATGGTCTCGATCGCTTTCGGTCAACGTAGAGAATGAAGCCAGGCCGCCTGCTCGAATGAACAGGCGGCAGGTCGCTGGATCAGACTTCGTCGGGGCTGCGCAGGTGGGTAACCTGGATACGCTGTTCACGACGCTGCTCTTTCTGCGACGGCATCTCGGCGCGGTACACGCCTTGATCGCCGACGACCCACGAAAGAGGACGCCGCTCCTTGCCGATCGATTCCTGCAGCAGCATCAGGCCTTGCAGGAACGCTTCGGGGCGAGGCGGGCAGCCAGGCACGTAGACATCCACGGGGAGGAACTTGTCGACCCCCTGAACGACCGAGTAGATGTCGTACATGCCACCGGAGTTGGCGCACGAACCCATGGAGATGACCCATTTGGGTTCGAGCATCTGCTCGTACAGGCGCTGGATGATCGGCGCCATCTTGATGAAGCAGGTGCCGGCGATGACCATGAAGTCGGCCTGACGCGGCGATGCCCGGATGACCTCGGCGCCGAAGCGGGCGATGTCGTGGGGCGCCGTGAAGGCCGTGGTCATTTCCACGTAGCAGCAGGAGAGGCCGAAGTTGTACGGCCACAGGGAATTCTTGCGCCCCCAGTTGACGGCTCCACTGAGTACATCTTCGAGCTTGCCCATGAAGATGTTCTTGTGGACCTGGTCCTCTAGCAGCGAATCGGAGACGGTTTCCCGTTCACCGATTGGATACTGCTCGTTGGGCGCATCGGGGTCGATCCTGGTGAGATTGTATTGCATTGCCAAAGCCTCATTGTTTCAGCTTCGCTTGCCGCTTGCGACGACCTTCGGGAGCCCAATCGAGGGCCCCGACGCGCCATAGGTAGACAAGACCTGCCAACAGAATTGCTATGAAAACGAGTGCTTCGACGAATCCGGTCCAGCCGCTTTCGCGGACGGACACAGACCATGCAAAGAGAAAGAGGGCTTCGATATCGAAGATCACGAACAGCATCGCGACCAGATAGAATTTGGCGGAAAGACGCAGGCGGGCACCGCCTGTTGGCAGCATGCCGGACTCGAACGGTTCGTTCTTGCTGCGGCCCCAGGCCTTGCTGCCCAGCAGGGCGGACAGGCCGAGCATGAAGGCACACAGGCCGACGACACCCAAAAGGAAGATGGCAAAGCCCCAGTTGTGGGCGATGAGTCCTGTCGAATCGGGCATGCTGAAAATCCTTAACAGAGCGCTTGGTCTCTGAGCTTGAAAAGAAGTAGAGCAGTGACGATATGTCGCAGCGAAATCTATCGCGCTGATTTTATGGGTAAACCCGTAGCAAGTAAAATTTCTGCAGCAAATTTATTCGTAGCATTAAGAACAAAAATCTTTCGTAACTCGCTGCAGGCCACGTATTCCGTGGATTGCGCGTGCTTTTGTTAATTATGTTTCTTGTATGGCGTAACGAAATGCAAGTTTCGAAATGATAATTAATATCATTTGAAGAGCTCCTGTTATTCCTACCTCCTGCGTCAACTAAAAGTTGTTGTTCAAGGGTGTGGCCGGCAAGTTTGTGCGCCCCTGTTTCGGGCAGTGTCTGCGTGCTGGCGCTGGGCTCTGGCTCAGGGTTGTGCGCGGGGGTGGCGCGTCGGTATCTGCGCTGCCACGGCCGTCCGCTGACGCCGGTGTGCACTAGCATAGCCAATCGGGGGTAATAAGGAAGCCTTGTGCCGGGCGGCTGGCCTTTTCGCCGGCAAGGCTGGCGCCTGCGCGGGGTATGAATGGCACAAGACCCGGAGCCCCATCACAGGCCCCGGGTCTTGCGTGTTACCCGAATGTCACCAATCGATCAGCCGATCAGTGGAACTGCTCTTCTTCGGTCGAGCCGGTCAGGGCGGTAACCGAAGACTTGCCACCCTGGATCACGGTGGTCATGTCGTCGAAGTAGCCAGTGCCCACTTCCTGCTGGTGCGCCACGAAGGTGTAGCCTTTGGACGCGTCGGCGAATTCCTGCTCCTGCAGCTTCACGTAGGCAGTCATGTCGTTGCGGGCGTAGTCGTGCGCCAGGTTGAACATGCCGTGCCACATGTTGTGGATGCCAGCCAGGGTGATGAACTGGTGCTTGTAGCCCATGGCCGACAGCTCGCGCTGGAACTTGGCGATGGTCGCGTCGTCCAGGTTCTTCTTCCAGTTGAAGGAAGGCGAGCAGTTGTAGGACAGGATCTGGTCCGGGTATTCCTTCTTGATGGCTTCGGCAAAGCGGCGTGCTTCGTCCAGGTCCGGCTTGGCGGTTTCGCACCAGATCAGGTCGGCATACGGTGCGTAGGCCAGGCCGCGGGCAATCGCCTGGTCCAGACCGGCACGTACCTTGTAGAAACCTTCCTGGGTGCGCTCACCCACCACGAATGGCTGGTCGTACGGGTCGCAGTCGCTGGTCAGCAGGTCGGCGGCGTTGGCGTCGGTACGGGCCAGGATGATGGTCGGTACACCGGCAACGTCGGCTGCCAGGCGGGCAGCGTTGAGCTTCTGTACGGCTTCCTGGGTCGGAACCAGTACCTTGCCGCCCATGTGGCCGCATTTTTTAACCGAGGCCAGCTGGTCTTCGAAGTGAACGCCGGCGGCGCCTGCCTCGATCATGTTCTTCATCAGCTCGTAGGCGTTGAGTACGCCGCCGAAACCGGCTTCGGCGTCAGCCACGATCGGTGCGAAGTAGTCGATGTAGCCGTCGTCGCCCGGGTTCTTGCCGGCTTTCCACTGGATCTGGTCGGCGCGACGGAACGAGTTGTTGATGCGCTTGACCACGGTTGGCACGGAGTCCACCGGGTACAGCGACTGGTCGGGGTACATGGACTCGGCCGAGTTGTTGTCGGCAGCCACTTGCCAGCCGGAGAGGTAGATAGCCTGGATACCGGCCTTGACCTGTTGAACAGCCTGGCCGCCGGTCAGGGCGCCCATGCAGTTGACGAAATCTTTTTCAGGGCGGAACGAAGGGTGGGCGCCTTTGGTTACCAGGTTCCACAGCTTCTCGGCACCCATGCGGGCCAGGGTGTGCTCAGGTTGAACCGAGCCACGCAGACGAACGACATCAGCGGCAGAGTAGGTACGGGTCACGCCTTTCCAGCGTGGGTTCTCGGCCCAATCTTTTTCGAGGGCTGCAATTTGCTGTTCGCGTGTCAGTGCCATGAAAGTAAACCTCGTCGCATAGGTCGGTAAAAAATGTTCGCTCTGTCGGCTGCGCTGTGCGTACAGGGGCAGCTCCGATTGCTCGCTGGTCAGAAGCACTGGCAGCCAGTGGTGTGGGCGAAATGGCGACGTTGAACGATGGGGCTCGAAGGGGGGAAGTGAGCAGGTCCTTGGCGTGGCTGTCGGGCAGGTTGGCTCGTGGTTGCCGTGCTGCGTCGATCAGGGTGTGCCGTCTACCGTTTGATGCGCTTCCGTCCCTCGGGACAACTTCGTTCCAGTCGCAATCTCGTCAAACCGCCTTGTGGGCTGTACAGACACGAATCGGCTCAGGTCGGGTAGGTCAGAGCGCAACTCGAAGGCCCTTGCCAGGGCCTCTGATTAGCGGGAGCGGGGCCATCATGCCTCTGCGATTCGGGGACGTCAAATGTTTTGTAGTGCTTTTTTTCATCCACTACATCTTTGGTCTAATACGACTCGTCAGTCAGTTTCGAGGCCTTTGGTCGAGGCCTTGAACGGCGCGGGGTCAGTCCAGTGCCTCGACTTTTACCCGCAAAGTCATGTTCTCACCGCGCTGGGTGGAGTAACTGAGGGTCGAAGCGCTGCGATCGGCCTGACTTTGAGCGTTGACACCTGCCAGGCTGATCCACTCGCCAAGCTTGCCGGTGACCTTCGTGTCGGTACTTTGCACCTTCACTACATCGGGACGTTCCTGGCTCATTCGGTCATTGTTGGTGCTGATGGCAAGGTGCACGGTTTCGCCGGTGACGCTGGCAGTGACGTAGAAACCCTGGGTGACGTTGCGGTACTCGGTGTTGCTCTGCACGCGTCCGTAGCTGTCGGTCTGGGTGCTGGTGATGGGAATGCTCTGGCCAACCTGGATCAGCGCCGGAGTTCCCTCGCTGGCCTGCACCTGTTGCAGCCCACCCTCGCGGTTGGCGGTGCCGTAGCGGATCACGCGGGCGTTGCCGCGGTTGTCCTGGACGTTGCTGTCGGTGTTGTCGACGCTGATCAGCAGGCGCTTGGGGGCGGTGTCCAGTTGTTGCAGCAGGGTGCGAAGTTCGTCGATCTTGCCGGGCTCGGCATTGACGATCAGCTTGTTTTCGAAGGTGCTGACACTGCCGTCCTTGCCGATGAAGGCTTGCGCGGCGGGGAGCAGTTCGGCGCTGGTGCGGTGGTTCAGCGGCAGGACTTCGGTGGCGGCCAGCGCACTGAGGCTGAACGACAGAAGCAGGGTGGCGAGCAGGGGGCGTAGCGGCATGTCCATGGTCTCCGCGGGTGGAGTGGACATGATGGCAAATTTGTAGCGGTTGTGCTGGCCTGTTCGCCGGCAAGGCCGGCTCCCGCGGGTATGGGAGCTGGTCTTGCCGGCGACAGGGCTGGCGCTTACTGCGAGTCGCGCACCATGTCCACGTGCGGCAGGCCGGCCTCGAGGAACTCCTCGCTGACGACCTTGAAGCCCAGGCGCTCGTAGAATGCGGTGGCATGCACTTGTGCGGTGAGCTTCTGCTGGCGCAGATCGCGGTTCTGCGCCTCGGCGATGGCGGCCTGCATCAGTGCGTCACCCACCTTGAGCCCGCGCCAGTCCTTGAGCACCGACACGCGCCCGATCTGGCCATCCTGCAACAGGCGGGCGGTGCCGATGGCGTAGTCACCCTCAAAGGCCAGGAAGTGCACGGCGATGTTGTCGTCGGCATCCCACTCCAGCTCTGGCGGCACGTTCTGCTCGGCAATGAACACCGATTCGCGGATACGGCGGATGTCGGCGTTGTCTTTCTGCCAATCGGCCAGGCGTACTTCGATCTTATTCATTGGCAAATCCCAGGCTTCCTTGCTTGACCAGTTCGCAGATCAGGGTAAGGCCATTTTCGTCGCCAAGCCATGGCGCGAGGTTTTCCACGTGCAGGGCGTCGGCGGCGCAGATCAGCTTGAGCAGGTCGCGCAGTTCGCCCGGCAGCAGGCGGCTCTGGCCGCTGGCGAACAGCAGCACGTTGTCGTCGACTTCCGACCAGGCCAGGCGCGCGCTCGGGTTGCGGATCAGGATCGCACCCTGTTCCAGGTTGTCGATCAGGTCTTCTTCGCTCAGTGCCTCGCCAGCCACCAGTTCCGGGTAGCGTGGTTCGGTCATGAACTGGCCGAACCAGGTCAGCAGCAGGCGCTCGTCGCTCATGTGCTCGGCCAGCAGGCCCTTGAGGCGGTCCAGGGCGTCGCGCTGGATCTGGTGCGGGTCGCTCACTGGCTGGGCGTCGGCGTCGGTGTAGCGCTCTTCGTCAGGCAGGAACTGGCTGAGGAAGTCGGTGAAGTGGGTCAGCACTTCGGCGGCGCTCGGCGCGCGGAAGCCGACCGAATAGGTCAGGCAGTCGTCTTCGGCCACACCGTAGTGGGCCAGGCGCGGTGGCAGGTAGAGCATGTCGCCCGGTTCCAGGGTCCACTCGTCGGTCTGCTCGAAGTCGGCCAGGATGCGCAGGTCGGCGTGCTCGATCAGCGGGCTGTCGCTGTCGCACATCTGGCCGATCTTCCAGTTGCGCTTGCCCTGGCCTTGCAGCAGGAACACGTCGTAGTTGTCGAAGTGCGGGCCCACGCTGCCACCCGGGGCGGCGAAGCTGATCATCACGTCGTCGATGCGCCAGCTTGGCAGAAAGCGAAAGCTCTCCAGCAGCTCGCCCACTTCCGGCACGAACTGGTCGACGGCTTGTACCAGCAGGGTCCAGTCGCGCTCAGGCAGGGTGCTGAAGGTATCGTCGTCGAACGGGCCGCGGCGCAGTTCCCACGGGCGCTCGCCATGTTCGATGACCAGGCGCGATTCGACTTCCTCTTCCAGTGCCAGGCCGGCCAGTTCATCGGCATCGATCGGGCTTTCGAAATCAGGGAAGGCCTGGCGAACCAGCAGGGGCTTCTTCTGCCAGTAGTCGCGCAGGAATTCGCGGGCAGTCAGGCCGCCCAGCAGCTGAAGTGGGGTATCAGGATTCATGTGTAACCTATTGAAAAAAAGTAATTTTCTTTCAGCAATAAAAACGCCCGGCCAAGCCGGGCGTCAAAACGCGGGGGCAATCAGATGCGTTTGGCTTGTGCCGCGGCATTACCGATGTAGTTGGCCGGGGTCAGCTTCTTCAGCTCGGCGCGGGCTTCGGCCGGCATGTCCAGGCCATCGATGAAGGTTAACAGCGCTTCAGGGCTGATACCTTTGCCGCGGGTCAGCTCTTTGAGCTTCTCGTACGGGTTTTCGATGTCGTAGCGGCGCATCACGGTCTGGATCGGCTCGGCCAGGACTTCCCAGCAGGCGTCCAGGTCTTCGGCGATGCGGGCTTCGTTGATTTCCAGCTTGCTGATGCCCTTGAGGCTGGCCTCGTAGGCGATCACGCTGTGGGCGAAACCGACGCCCAGGTTGCGCAGCACGGTGGAGTCGGTCAGGTCGCGCTGCCAGCGCGAGATCGGCAGCTTGCTGGCCAGGTGCTGGAACAGCGCGTTGGCGATGCCCAGGTTGCCTTCGGAGTTCTCGAAGTCGATCGGGTTGACCTTGTGCGGCATGGTCGAGGAACCGATTTCGCCGGCAATGGTGCGCTGCTTGAAGTAGCCCAGCGAGATGTAGCCCCAGATATCGCGATCGAAGTCGATCAGGATGGTGTTGAAGCGGGCGATCGCGTCGAACAGCTCGGCAATGTAGTCGTGCGGTTCGATCTGGGTGGTGTAGGGGTTGAACACCAGGCCCAGCTCGTCTTCGATGAAGGCGCGGGCGTTGGCTTCCCAGTCGATCTGCGGGTAGGCCGACAGGTGGGCGTTGTAGTTGCCCACGGCGCCGTTGATCTTGCCCAGCAGCGGCACGGCGGCAACCTGGGCGATCTGGCGCTCCAGGCGGTACACCACGTTGGCCAGCTCTTTGCCCAGGGTAGTCGGCGAAGCCGGCTGGCCGTGGGTGCGCGACAGCATCGGTACGTCGGCGAAGCGGTGGGCCAGTTCGCGGATCGACTCGGCGATCTGGCGCATCAGCGGCAGCAGCACGCTGTCGCGGCCTTCGCGCAGCATCAGGCCGTGGGACAGGTTGTTGATGTCCTCGCTGGTGCAGGCGAAGTGGATGAACTCGCTGACCTTGGCCAGTTCCGGCAGCTGGGCGGCCTGCTCCTTGAGCAGGTACTCGATGGCCTTGACGTCGTGGTTGGTGGTGCGCTCGATCTCTTTGACGCGCTCGGCGTGCTCGAGGGCGAAGTCGTCGGCCAGGGCGTTGAGCACGGCGTTGGCTTCGGCGGAAAACGCTGGTACTTCAGCGATTTGCGGGTGGGCGGCCAGGCGCTGGAGCCAGCGGACCTCAACCAGGGCGCGGAAACGGATCAGGCCGTATTCGCTGAAGATGGGGCGCAGGGCCTGGGTTTTGCCGGCGTAGCGGCCGTCAACAGGGGAAACCGCAGTGAGCGAGGAAAGCTGCATGGGGTGTTCTCGGACAGTCGGGCAACGAAAAGGGCGCATATCATACATGAAAAACGCGCCCGGGTTTTGAGGTTGACAAAAGGTCTTTCGGGCCTTTTCGCTGGCAAGCCAGCGAAGGCCGCGACGCGGTCAGGGTCAGCCGCGCAGCATCGGGTACAGCTCCTTGAGCAGCTTGCGCCGGCTGATCACCAGCTGCCAGCGGTGCCCGCCCAGCTGGCGCCACAGGCGCGCAGCACGGATGCCGGCCAGCAGCAGGGCGCGGATCTTCGAGGCATTGTTGGGCTGCTGCAGGTTGCGCATGTCGCCATGCACCTGGATACGCTGGCGCAGGGTGCTCAGGGTGTCCTGGTAGAGGGCGCCGCACGAAGCGATCACGTTTTCATGCACCAGGCCGAAATGATCGGCCTGGGACTGGATCTGCGGCAGGCGCTTGCCGATGGTGTCGAGCATGTCGCCACGCTTGGCCAGCTGGCGCTCCAGGCCCAGCATCGACAAGGCGTAGCGCAGCGGCTCGCGCTGCAGGCTGGCAGGGTCGCGCTCCAGCGCGCTGGCCAGGGCGCGGTAGCCATCCTTGAGGTTCAGGTCGTCACCGCCGAACACCTCCAGGGTGTCCTTGGGGTCGCGTACCAGCAGGCTGCCGAGCATGCAGCCCAGGTCGGCCTCGCTGGCCTGGCCCGTGCGGGCGATTCGGTCGACCAGCACGGCGGCCTGGAATACCCCGCCCAGGGCGACCAGTTGCTCTTGCATCTGGTTCATCAGCGGCTGCTCCAGGGCTCGGCCACTTCGATCACACCGCCCCCCAGGCATACCTCACCGTCATAGAACACCACCGACTGGCCCGGCGTCACGGCGCGCTGCGGCTCGTCGAAAACGGCGCGGTAGCCGCTTGCGGTGCGTTCCAGGGTGCACGCCTGGTCGCTCTGGCGGTAGCGCACCTTGGCCGTCAGCTGGCGCGGGCTGGAGAGGTCGACGGGGTTGACCCAGAAGATCTCCGAGGCGAGCAGGGCGCGGGAGAACAGCCACGGGTGCTCGTTGCCCTGGCCGACCACCAGCACGTTGCGGCTGAGGTCTTTCTCCAGCACGTACCACGGCTCGTCGCTGGCATCCTTGAGGCCGCCGATGCCCAGGCCCTGACGCTGGCCGATGGTGTGGTACATCAGGCCGTGGTGCTGGCCGATGACTTCACCCTCGGTGGTCTGGATTTCACCGGGCTGCGCCGGCAGGTATTGCTTGAGAAAATCGCTGAAACGGCGCTCGCCGATAAAGCAGATACCGGTGGAGTCCTTCTTCTTGGCCGTGGCCAGGCCGTTTTTTTCGGCGATGGCGCGCACCTCGGGCTTTTCCAGTTCGCCCACCGGGAACAGCGTGCGGGCGATCTGCTCGCCGCCGACGGCGTGCAGGAAGTAGCTCTGGTCCTTGTTCGGGTCCAGGCCCTTGAGCAGCTCGGTACGCCCGTCGATGTCGCGGCGGCGCACATAGTGGCCGGTGGCGATCAGGTCGGCACCGAGCATCAGGGCGTAGTCGAGGAACGCCTTGAACTTGATTTCGCGGTTGCACAGGATGTCCGGGTTCGGCGTGCGCCCGGCCTTGTACTCTTCCAGGAAGTGCTCGAACACGTGGTCCCAGTACTCGGCGGCAAAGTTGGCAGTGTGCAGCTTGATGCCGATGCGGTCGCACACGGCCTGGGCATCGGCCAGGTCTTCGCGGGCGGTGCAGTATTCGGTGCCGTCGTCCTCTTCCCAGTTCTTCATGAACAGGCCTTCCACCTGGTAGCCCTGCTCGATCAGCAGGAGGGCGGAGACGGAAGAGTCCACGCCGCCGGACATGCCGACGATGACGCGTGTCTTTTCGGGTTCGTAGAGTGCTGGACTGGTCATAGGTACCGGCTGTGTATCTGGAAAAAGACGTCGATTCTATCAGGCTGCGCCGCGCAAGGCGAAAGCCGCGGCTTCAATTGCGGATCAGGCTCAGGCTGTGCAGCGGGCCGGCCAAGTAGTCGTCGATGCATTGCGGCACCAGCTCGCTGCGCCAGCGCTCGGGGTCGGCCAGCAGTTCGTCGCGGGTGAGCCAGGTGGCGCGCACGATGTCGGTGTCCAGGGCGCGTTCGGGGTGGTGGCGAAGCGGGCGGGCAGCGAAGCAGATGCGCTGGTAGGTCACGCCGTTGCTGGGGGCGGTATAGAGGTAGATGCCGACGATGCCGGTAAGCTCGACGTCCCAGGCGGTTTCTTCGAGGGTCTCGCGCAGGGCGGCTTCGAGCAGGGTTTCGTTGGCTTCGAGGTGGCCGGCGGGCTGGTTGAAGACGTGCCGGCCGGCCTTGAATTCCTCGACCAGCAGGAAGCGGCCGTTGTCTTCGACGATGGTGGCGACGGTGATGTGGGGTTGCCAGGTCATGCGGGTGCCTTCGTAGTGGGGTGGCGTGCCTCTTCGCCGGCAAGGCCGGCTCCTACAAAGGGCTGTAGGAGCCGGCCTTGCCGGCGAAGAGGGCGCCGCCGATGTCCAGAAAGCACAAACCCCGGTGCGTGGCCGGGGTCTGTGTGTCAGCTCAAGCCAACCTTACAGCGCGGCAACCGCGTTGTTGAAGGTCTGGCTCGGGCGCATTGCCTTGGCGGTCAGCTCGGCATCGGGGTAGTAGTAACCACCGATTTCAACCGGCTTGCCCTGGACTGCGTTGAGCTCGGCGACGATGGTCGCTTCGTTCTCGGTCAGTGCCTTGGCCAGCGGTGCGAAGCGTGCTTGCAGCGCCGCGTCATCGGTCTGTGCAGCCAGTGCCTGGGCCCAGTACAGGGTCAGGTAGAAGTGGCTGCCACGGTTGTCGATGCTGCCAACCTTGCGCGCAGGGGACTTGTTGTTGTCCAGGAACTGGCCGGTGGCCTGGTCCAGGGTCGCAGCCAGTACCTTGGCCTTGGGGTTGGCGTAGGCGGTGCTCAGGTGCTCGAGCGAAGCTGCCAGGGCCAGGAACTCGCCCAGCGAATCCCAGCGCAGGAAGTTTTCTTCCACCAGCTGTTGCACGTGCTTGGGTGCCGAACCGCCGGCGCCGGTTTCGAACAGGCCGCCGTTGTTCATCAGCGGCACGATCGACAGCATCTTGGCGCTGGTGCCCAGTTCCATGATCGGGAACAGGTCGGTCAGGTAGTCACGCAGCACATTGCCGGTGACCGAGATGGTGTCTTCGCCGGCACGGATGCGCTGCAGCGAAACCTTCATGGCCTCGACAGGCGACAGGACACGGATGTCCAGGCCGGTGGTGTCGTGGTCTTTCAGGTATTTCTGGACCTTCTCGATCAGCACGCCGTCGTGGGCGCGTTGCGGGTCGAGCCAGAAGATCGCCGGGGTGGCGCTGGCGCGGGCACGGTTGACGGCCAGCTTGACCCAGTCCTGGATCGGCGCGTCCTTGGTCTGGCACATGCGGAAGATGTCGCCGGCTTCGACGTCCTGGGACAGCAGCAGGTTGCCCTTGCCGTCGACGACGCGGATCACGCCATCAGCCTTGGCCTGGAAGGTCTTGTCGTGGGAGCCGTACTCTTCGGCCTTCTGTGCCATCAGGCCGACGTTCGGCACGCTGCCCATGGTGGTAGGGTCGAAGGCGCCGTGTTGCTTGCAGTCTTCGATCACCGCCTGGTAGATGGTGGCGTAGCAGCGATCCGGGATCACTGCCTTGGTGTCCTGCAGTTGGCCTTCGGTGTTCCACATCTTGCCCGAGTCGCGGATCATCGCCGGCATCGAGGCGTCGACGATGACGTCGCTCGGCACGTGCAGGTTGGTGATGCCCTTGTCGGAGTTGACCATGGCCAGCGCCGGGCGCACGGCATACACGGCCTGCACGTCGGCTTCGATCTGGGCCTGCTGTTCGGCTGGCAGGTCCTTGATGCGGGCGTACAGGTCGCCGATGCCGTTGTTCAGGTTGAAGCCGACCTGCTCCAGTACGGCGGCGTGCTTGGTCAGCGCGTCCTTGTAGTACTCGGCGACGATCTGGCCGAACATGATCGGGTCGGAGACCTTCATCATGGTGGCTTTCAGGTGAACCGACAGCAGTACGCCCTGGGCCTTGGCTTCTTCGATCTGGGCAGCGATGAAGCTGCGCAGGGCCTTGGTGCTGAGCACGGCGCAGTCGACGATTTCGCCGGCCTTGACCGCGGTCTTTTCTTTCAGGACGGTGGTCGAACCGTCCTTGGCCAGCAGCTCGATGCGCAGGCTGTCATCGGCTTCGATCAGCGCGGCTTTTTCGCTGCCGTAGAAGTCGCCGTTGTCCATGTGCGCGACGTGCGACTTGGAGTCGGCTGCCCAGGCGCCCATCTTGTGCGGGTGCTTGCGGGCGTAGTTCTTGACCGACAGCGGTGCGCGGCGGTCGGAGTTGCCTTCGCGCAGTACCGGGTTCACGGCGCTGCCCTTGATGCGGTCGTAGCGGGCGCGGGCTTCTTTTTCCGCGTCGGTGCTGACGGTGTCCGGGTAGTCCGGGATGTTGAAGCCCTTGGCTTGCAGTTCCTTGATCGCGGCTTTCAGCTGCGGTACCGAGGCGCTGATGTTCGGCAGCTTGATGATGTTGGCTTCAGGTGTGGTTGCCAGTTGGCCCAGTTCTGCCAGGTGGTCGGCCACTTGCTTGTCGGCGCCGAGCTGTTCAGGGAAGGCAGAGAGGATACGGCCAGCGAGCGAGATGTCACGGGTTTCGACGGCGATGTCGGCAGTGGCGGTGAACGCTTCGACGATGGGCAGCAGTGAGTAGGTGGCGAGGGCGGGGGCTTCGTCGGTGAAGGTGTAGATGATCTTGGATCGGGTGGGCATATTCGGGTTAACTCTCTGTTTTGCTGAGCGTGCGCGGAATCTCGAGGGGTGCGCAGGATAGGCGCTTCGCTCAAGCGGATCCATGAGCAGAAAGTCGAGGATTCCGGGCTGTGATGGTGGGTTGCATCAGTCGAGTGTCAAACGGCTGAACTGCGGTAACAGCCCAGTCTTGTCGGGGCCGGACGTCTCTATTCGGACCGGTCGCCCCCAGTGACCCTTTGGTCACCGGCGGAGTATATCAAACCCTTGGTCGTAATCATCAAGGTCAACATGTCGGATGGCCACTTTTAGACCAAAGACGTAGAGCGTTTTACGCTGGTATGACGGTTTTTTCGGCGAGGTTTGCGTCTGCGTTCAACTGGGTTAGGCTCTGGGGATTGCATGAAGTCCTATCAACCAGAAAAAAGCGGAGTGCAGCATGGGATACCAGAAAATCAAGGTTCCGGCAGTCGGTGACAAAATCACCGTCAACGCAGACCATTCTCTCAATGTTCCCGACAATCCGATCATCCCCTTCATTGAAGGTGACGGTATTGGCGTCGATGTCAGCCCGGTGATGATCAAGGTGGTCGATGCTGCAGTCGAAAAGGCTTATGGCGGCAAGCGCAAGATCTCCTGGATGGAGGTGTACGCCGGCGAGAAGGCCACCCAGGTCTACGACCAGGACACCTGGCTGCCTCAGGAAACCCTGGATGCGGTGAAAGACTACGTGGTATCGATCAAGGGCCCGCTGACCACCCCGGTCGGCGGCGGCATCCGTTCGCTGAACGTCGCCCTGCGCCAGCAACTGGACCTGTACGTGTGCCTGCGTCCGGTGGTGTGGTTCGAGGGTGTGCCCAGCCCGGTGAAAAAACCTGGCGATGTCGACATGGTGATCTTTCGCGAGAACTCCGAGGACATCTATGCCGGCATCGAGTGGAAGGCCGGCTCGCCCGAGGCGAACAAGGTCATCAAGTTCCTCAAGGAGGAAATGGGTGTCACCAAGATCCGCTTCGACCAGGATTGCGGCATCGGCATCAAGCCGGTTTCCAAGGAAGGCACCCAGCGCCTGGTGCGCAAGGCCCTGCAGTATGTGGTGGATAACGACCGCGAGTCGCTGACCATCGTGCACAAGGGCAACATCATGAAATTCACCGAGGGGGCCTTCAAGGACTGGGGCTACGAGGTGGCCAAGAACGAATTCGGCGCCGAGCTGCTCGATGGCGGCCCGTGGATGAAATTCAAGAACCCCAAGACCGGGCGTGAAGTGATCGTCAAGGACGCCATTGCCGACGCCATGCTCCAGCAGATCCTGCTGCGTCCGGCCGAGTACGACGTGATCGCCACCCTCAACCTGAACGGTGACTACCTGTCCGACGCCCTGGCGGCGGAAGTGGGCGGTATCGGTATCGCGCCGGGTGCCAACCTGTCGGACACCGTGGCCATGTTCGAGGCCACCCACGGCACGGCGCCCAAGTACGCCGGCAAGGATCAGGTCAACCCTGGTTCGGTGATCCTGTCGGCCGAGATGATGCTGCGTCACCTGGGCTGGACAGAGGCGGCGGACCTGATCATCAAGGGCACCAACGGGGCTATCAAGGCCAAGACCGTGACCTACGACTTCGAACGCCTGATGGAAGGCGCGACGCTGGTGTCGAGCTCGGGCTTCGGTGAGGCGCTGATCAAGCACATGTAAGCGGGCAGCAAAAGGCCGGCCTGTCCGAGAGGGCAGGCCGGCCCTGGTGTTCCTGGGGTGTTCAGGCGTCGATCGTGGTCGCGCTGCTGGCGGGCTCGCTCTGGGCGCTGGTGACGACGGGTCTTATGTTCTGCGCATGAAACCCCTTGGGTGCCTGAATGATATCGAATGTGACGACTTGTCCGGCCTTCAGGGTCTTGTAACCTTCCATGTTAATGGCAGAGAAGTGGGCAAACAGGTCCTCATCCTTGCCATCCTCGTTGATGAATCCGAATCCCTTGGCATTGTTGAACCACTTGACTTTGCCGGTTGCCATCCTCATATCCCTCTGCAAAGGACTCCATCACTGGAGTATCATCCACTCCATCCGCCTATGAACCTGCGAAAATTCTGGTTGACTGCGCGGATCTTTATCGACCACGGTGGGCTCTTATTGGTTGTAACACCGATTTGCCGATAGTCAAGGTCAGGCGACGGCCGTTCCGGCGTGTGGCCAGGCGGTCCACATTCAACCTTAACCTGTCGAAATGATGAATTTCTTTCCATGCATGCACATAGCCAGATTCGACTAACATTCAATCAGGATCGCCCGCAGCAGGATGAGGACGATGGCTCTGGTCTGGCGGTACAGGAAGCCAAGCCCGCGCTGCAGGCACCACCGATGTACAAGGTGGTTTTGTTCAACGATGACTACACACCGATGGATTTCGTCGTCGAAGTGCTCGAGGTGTTTTTTAACCTGAATCGCGAGCTGGCGACCAAGGTCATGCTGGCCGTCCATACAGAAGGGCGGGCAGTGTGCGGATTGTTTACCCGCGACATCGCCGAGACCAAGGCCATGCAGGTCAACCAATACGCCCGGGAAAGCCAGCATCCGCTACTCTGTGAAATCGAGAAGGACGGTTAATCGCCGACCACTTGGGTATGAGGTGAAGCTATGTTAAACCGCGAGCTCGAAGTCACCCTCAATCTGGCCTTCAAGGAGGCCCGTTCGAAGCGTCATGAGTTCATGACCGTCGAACACCTTCTGCTGGCGCTTTTGGATAATGAGGCCGCCGCAACCGTTTTGCGTGCCTGTGGAGCCAACCTCGACAAGCTCAAGCACGACCTGCAGGAGTTCATCGACTCCACCACGCCACTGATCCCCGTGCATGATGAAGACCGCGAGACCCAGCCAACCCTGGGCTTCCAGCGGGTGCTTCAGCGTGCCGTGTTCCATGTACAGAGCTCGGGTAAACGTGAAGTCACCGGCGCCAATGTGCTGGTGGCGATCTTCAGCGAGCAGGAAAGCCAGGCGGTGTTCCTGCTCAAACAGCAAAGTGTCGCGCGAATCGACGTGGTCAACTACATCGCCCACGGCATCTCCAAGGTGCCGGGCCATGGCGAACACCAGGACGGCGAGCAGGACATGCAGGACGAAGACGGCGGCGAAGCCTCGTCCTCGAGCAATCCGCTGGATGCCTATGCCAGCAACCTCAACGAACTGGCACGCCAGGGGCGTATCGACCCGCTGGTGGGGCGCGAGACCGAGGTCGAGCGCGTGGCGCAGATCCTTGCGCGTCGGCGCAAGAACAACCCGCTGCTGGTGGGCGAGGCCGGGGTGGGCAAGACCGCCATCGCCGAAGGCCTGGCCAAGCGTATCGTCGACGGTCAGGTGCCTGACCTGCTGGCCCAGAGCGTGGTCTATTCGCTGGACCTGGGCGCCTTGCTGGCCGGTACGAAGTACCGTGGCGACTTCGAGAAGCGCTTCAAGGCGCT
This sequence comes from Pseudomonas sp. FBF18, assembly GCF_024261405.1. NCBI lineage: Bacteria > Pseudomonadati > Pseudomonadota > Gammaproteobacteria > Pseudomonadales > Pseudomonadaceae > Pseudomonas > Pseudomonas sp. FBF18. Next base: position 81,839 of record NZ_QKRS01000017.1, read on the forward strand.
GCTCGGCGAACTGCGCAAGCGTCCGCAGGCGATCCTGTTCATCGACGAAATCCACACCATCATCGGCGCCGGTGCGGCATCGGGCGGGGTGATGGATGCGTCCAACCTGCTCAAGCCGCTGCTGTCTTCGGGTGATATCCGTTGCATCGGCTCGACTACGTTCCAGGAGTTCCGCGGCATCTTCGAGAAGGACCGGGCCCTGGCGCGGCGCTTCCAGAAGGTGGATGTCAGCGAGCCGTCGGTGGAAGACACCATCGGCATCCTGCGCGGCCTCAAGGGGCGTTTCGAGTCCCATCACAGCATCGAGTACAGCGATGAGTCGCTGCGTGCCGCAGCGGAGCTTGCAGCGCGCTACATCAATGACCGTCACATGCCGGACAAGGCCATCGACGTGATCGACGAGGCGGGGGCGTACCAGCGCCTGCAGCCGGTCGAGAAGCGCGTCAAGCGCATCGATGTGCAGCAGGTGGAAGACATCGTCGCCAAGATTGCGCGCATTCCGCCAAAGCACGTCACCAGTTCCGACAAGGAGCTGCTGCGCAACCTGGAGCGCGACCTGAAGCTGACCGTGTTTGGCCAGGATGCCGCGATCGATTCGCTGGCCACCGCCATCAAGCTGTCGCGTGCGGGCCTGAAGGCGCCGGACAAGCCGGTGGGCTCGTTCCTGTTTGCAGGCCCTACCGGGGTCGGCAAGACCGAGGCGGCGCGTCAGCTGGCCAAGGCGCTGGGGGTCGAGCTGGTGCGTTTCGACATGTCCGAGTACATGGAGCGTCACACCGTGTCGCGCCTGATCGGTGCGCCTCCGGGCTATGTCGGTTTCGACCAGGGCGGCCTGTTGACCGAAGCCATCACCAAGCAGCCGCATTGCGTGCTGCTGCTCGATGAAATCGAGAAGGCTCACCCGGAAGTCTTCAACCTGCTGCTGCAGGTGATGGACCACGGTACCCTGACCGACAACAACGGGCGCAAGGCGGACTTTCGCAACGTCATCGTGATCATGACCACCAACGCCGGCGCCGAGACTGCGGCACGGGCCTCGATCGGGTTTACCCATCAGGACCACTCGTCCGACGCGATGGAAGTGATCAAGAAGAGCTTCACGCCGGAGTTCCGCAACCGCCTGGACACCATCATCCAGTTTGGTCGCCTGAGCCACGAAGTGATCAAGAGCGTGGTCGACAAGTTCCTCACCGAACTGCAGGCCCAGCTGGAAGACAAGCGCGTACTGCTGGAGGTGTCGGATGCTGCTCGCAGCTACCTGGCAGCCGGTGGCTACGATGCGCAGATGGGTGCGCGGCCCATGGCCCGGCTTATCCAGGACAAGATCAAGCGGCCGCTGGCCGAAGAGATCCTGTTTGGCGAGCTGGCCGAGCATGGCGGCGTGGTGCACATCGACCTGCGCGATGGCGAGCTGGTGTTCGACTTCGAGACCACGGCCGAGATGGCCTGATCGCGTTCGCCGGCACGGCCGGCTCCTGCGGGGTGATGCAGCCCTGCTAGGAGTCGGCCCTGCCGGCGAGGCTTTTCAGGCAGGCACGCAAAAACGCCCGGCACTGGCCGGGCGTTCTTGTGTGTAGCGTTTAGCGGGCGCGGTAGGTGATGCGCCCTTTGCTCAGGTCATAAGGCGTCAGTTCGACGCGGACCTTGTCGCCGGTGAGAATACGGATGTAGTTCTTGCGCATCTTGCCGGAGATATGCGCGGTAACGACGTGCCCATTTTCCAACTCCACGCGGAACATGGTGTTGGGCAGGGTGTCGACGACAGTGCCTTCCATTTCGAAGCTGTCTTCTTTCGACATGCAGTAAAGCCCTCGGTGTCCAGTTGCCGGCCCGGTGCAACTGCGCCAGGCTAAAAAGTGGCGTGCATTGTGCCCGAAAAATGGGGTTCAAGCCAAGGGTTTCAGTTAAGCGTGACCCATCGTTGATTGATCAGCAGCTCGATGGGGCGGTACTGGGTCTTGTAATTCATCTTTTTGCAGTTCTTGATCCAGTACCCGAGATAGACCGCTTCAAGCCCCAGGCGCAGGGTTTCGCTGATCTGCCAGAGGATCGCGAAACGTCCCAGGCTGCGCCGTTCTTCCTGGGGTTCGTAGAAGGTGTACACCGCCGATACGCCGTTGGGCAGCAGGTCGGTGACCGCCACCGCCAGCAGCTTGCCGTCCAGGCGAAACTCGTAGAAGCGTGAAAACGGCAGGTCGCGGACCAGGAAGGTGGAGAACTGGTCGCGGCTGGGCGGGTACATGTCGCCGTCGGCATGGCGCTGCTCGATGTAGCGGCGGTACAGCTCGAAGTATTCTTCGTTGAACCGAGGGCGTGCGGGGGTCACCACCAGGTCGGCGTTGCGCTTGATGATGCGCTTCTGTTGGCGATTGGGCGTAAAGCGAGCCGCCGGAATGCGCGCAGGTACGCACGCATTGCAGTTCTGGCAATGCGGGCGGTACAGGTGGTCGCCGCTGCGACGAAAGCCCATTTCCGACAGGTCTGCGTAGACGTTGGCGTCCATTGGCTGGCTCGGGTCGAGAAACAGCGTGGTGGCTTGCTCGTCTGGCAGGTAGCTGCAGGCATGGGGTTGAGTGGCATAAAACTTCAACCGCGCCAGCTCTGTCATGATCAACCCCTCGGGAGGTGCGTTTGGATTAAGTGTAAGCCAGCTGTGAAAACTCGCCTAGCAAACGCCAGGACGTCAGGCCCAGCTGACGTTGGCCGGCTGGTCGAGGTAGTTGCGCAGGTACTCGGCAAAGGCGCTGCGGGCGATGGCGCGGGCGCCGAGGCTGTGCAGGTGGTTGGTGGGCATCTGGCAGTCGATGAGCACGAAGCCGGCCGCCTTGAGGTGTTCCACCAGGTGCACGAAGCCCACCTTGGAGGCGTTGTCGGCGCGGCTGAACATCGATTCGCCAAAGAACAGGCGGCCCATGGCCAGGCCGTAGAGCCCGCCCACCAGCTCGCCGTTTTCGCGCACTTCCACCGAGTGGGCGAAGCCCTGCTGGTGCAGCGTGAGGTAGGCAGCTTGCATGGGGGCGGTGATCCAGGTGCCGTCGGCATAGTCGCGAGGCGCCGCACAGGCACTGATCACGCTGGCAAAGTCCTGGTCGAAGCTGACGTGATAGCGGCCCTGGCGAATGACCTTGCGCAGCGAGCGCGACACGTGCAGCTCGTCCGGGAACAACACGGTGCGCGGGTCGGGCGACCACCACAGGATCGGCTGGCCCTCCTGGTACCAGGGGAAGCAGCCATGGCGATAGGCCTGCACCAGGCGCTCGGCACTCAGGTCGCCGCCGGCGGCGAGCAGGCCGTTGGGTTCGTGCAGGGCCTTTTCCAGGGGCGGGAAGTCCAGGTTGTTGCGGCTCAGCCAGGTCAGCATGGAGGTGGGTCGCCGTGCGGTGGAGGAGGGGAGGGGAAGGATCGCCGCAAAAGGCTTCGTCGGCAAGGCCGGCGCCTGCCGTTGCCCCGCCGGCGTTGGCGGGCGGCGCAACTTAACCTGCACTATGCTGTCCCAACTACGCAAAAACCCCGCATAAGCCTTTGTCACAAAAGAGAATGCGTGCTCAAATTGCCGTATAGGAAATTGGCCCCCGTTTACGCCTCGTTCCGGCGTGCCGTCATGGCGGCAGGCGGGCAGTAATGTTAAAAGTAGTGGTTTGTTGACCCGGTCGCCCGGTCGACCCCTGTTGGACGCGCATTGAGCGCAGGAATAGACGCGTTTTGAAGAAATCCACCGCAACACCCAACCCCGAGCCGATCTGGCGCCAGCAGCTGCACTACCGGCTCAAGGAAGGTGCGCTGATCGCCATGGGCGCGCTGTGCCTGTACCTGTGGATGGCCCTGCTCACCTACGACCAGGCCGACCCGGGCTTCAGCCATACCAGCAATGTCGAGCAGGTGCAGAACGCCGCCGGTCGCGCCGGGGCGTTCTTTGCCGACGTGTTGTTCATGGTGCTGGGCTATTTCGCCTATATCTTCCCGTTGCTGCTGGCGATCAAGACCTGGCAGATCTTCCGCGAACGTCATCAGCCCTGGCAGTGGAGCGGCTGGCTGTTCTCCTGGCGTTTGATCGGCCTGGTGTTCCTGGTGCTGTCGGGCGCCGCGCTGGCGCATATCCATTTCCATTCGGCCCCGAGCCTGCCGGCCTCGGCGGGCGGCGCGCTGGGCGAAAGTCTGGGTGACCTGGCCAAGAACGCGCTGAACGTGCAGGGCAGCACCCTGATGTTCATCGCGCTGTTCCTGTTCGGCCTGACCGTGTTCACCGACCTGTCGTGGTTCAAGGTGATGGACATCACCGGGAAGATCACCCTTGACCTGTTCGAACTGTTCCAGGGCGCGGCCAACCGCTGGTGGGCCGGGCGCAACGAGCGCAAGCGCCTGGTTGCCCAACTGCGTGAAGTCGACGAGCAGGTGCACGACGTGGTGGCGCCTGTGGTGCCCGACCGCCGCGAGCAGCTCAAGGCCAAGGAACGCATCATCGAGCGCGATACCGCGCTGAGCAAGCATGTGGCCGAACGCGAGCAGCATGTGCCACCGGTGATCATGCCGGCGCCGGCCAAGGCGCCAGAGCCGAGCAAGCGCGTGCAGAAGGAAAAGCAGGCGCCGTTGTTCGTGGACAGCGCCATCGAAGGCACGCTGCCACCGATTTCGATTCTCGACCCGGCCGAGAAGAAGAAGGTCAACTATTCGCCAGAGTCCCTGGCGGGCGTGGGCCATCTGCTGGAAATCAAGCTCAAGGAGTTCGGGGTTGAAGTGTCGGTGGACTCGATCCACCCCGGCCCTGTGATCACCCGCTACGAAATCCAGCCGGCCGCCGGGGTCAAGGTCAGCCGCATCGCCAACCTGGCCAAGGACCTGGCGCGCTCGCTGGCGGTAACCAGCGTGCGCGTGGTCGAAGTGATCCCGGGCAAGACCACGGTGGGTATCGAGATCCCCAACGAAGACCGCCAGATCGTGCGCTTCTCCGAGGTGCTGTCGTCGCCGCAGTATGACGAGGCCAAGTCGCCTGTGACCATGGCCCTGGGGCACGATATCGGCGGCAAGCCGGTGATCACCGACCTGGCCAAGATGCCGCACCTGCTGGTGGCCGGTACCACAGGTTCCGGTAAATCGGTGGGCGTGAACGCGATGATCCTGTCGATCCTGTTCAAGTCCGGCCCCGAAGACGCCAAATTGATCATGATCGACCCGAAGATGCTCGAGCTGTCGATCTACGAAGGCATCCCGCACCTGCTGTGCCCGGTGGTCACCGACATGAAGGACGCCGCCAATGCCCTGCGCTGGAGCGTGGCCGAGATGGAGCGCCGCTACAAGCTGATGGCGGCCATGGGCGTGCGCAACCTGGCCGGCTTCAACCGCAAGATCAAGGACGCCGAAGAGGCGGGCGAGCCGATCTACGACCCGATGTTCAAGCGCGAAAGCATGGATGACGTGCCGCCGCTGCTCAAGACCCTGCCGACCATCGTGGTGGTGGTGGACGAATTCGCCGACATGATGATGATCGTCGGCAAGAAGGTCGAAGAACTGATCGCCCGTATCGCGCAGAAGGCGCGGGCTGCCGGTATCCACCTGATCCTGGCCACCCAGCGTCCGTCGGTGGACGTGATCACCGGCCTGATCAAGGCCAACATCCCGACCCGCATGGCGTTCCAGGTATCGAGCAAGATCGACTCGCGCACCATCATCGACCAGGGCGGCGCCGAACAACTGCTGGGCCATGGTGACATGCTGTACATGCCGCCGGGCACCAGCCTGCCGATTCGCGTGCACGGCGCCTTCGTGTCCGACGAAGAGGTTCACCGCGTGGTCGAGGCCTGGAAGCTGCGCGGCGCCCCGGACTACAACGACGACATCCTCAGCGGTGTCGAAGAGGCCGGCAGCGGCTTCGATGGGGGCGGTGGTGGTGGCGGTGACGATGACGCCGAAACCGACGCGCTGTACGACGAGGCCGTGCAGTTCGTGCTCGAAAGCCGTCGTGCCTCCATTTCCGCGGTACAGCGCAAGCTCAAGATCGGCTACAACCGCGCCGCCCGCATGATCGAGGCGATGGAAATGGCCGGTGTGGTCACTGCCATGAACACCAACGGTTCGCGTGAAGTGATTGCGCCCGGACCGATGCGCGACTGATGATTCCTTATCTGCCGGCGGCCATTGACGGACGCCGGCCCACCCCTACTGCAACGAGGATTTCCATGCGCCTGATTCGCATGCTGTTGGTTTCCGCCATGGCCCTGTCCAGCGCTTCGGTTTTCGCCGCAGAGGCGGACGTCAAAAGCCTGACCCAATTGCTGGAGACGTCCAAGACCATTTCTGCCGGTTTCTCGCAACTGACCCTCGATGGCAGCGGCACCCAGTTGCAGGAAACCACCGGTCAGATGGCGGTACAGCGCCCTGGTCTGTTCTACTGGCACACCGATGCGCCTGCCGAGCAGGTGGTGGTGTCGGACGGCAAGAAGGTGACCCTGTGGGACCCGGACCTGGAGCAGGCGACCATCAAGAAGCTCGACGAGCGTCTGACCGAAACGCCGGCCTTGCTGTTGTCGGGTGATATCTCGAAAATCAGCCAGAGCTTCGATATCACCTCCAAGCAACAGGGTGACGTGATCGATTTCACGCTCAAGCCCAAAACCAAGGACACCCTGTTCGACTCGCTGCGCCTGTCCTTCCGCAAGGGGCTGGTGAACGATATGCAACTGATCGACAGCGTCGGCCAGCGCACCAATATCCTGTTCAGCGGGGTCAAGGCCAATGAGCCGATCCCGGCGAGCAAATTCAAGTTCGTCGTGCCTGAAGGCGCCGACGTGATTCAAGAGTAAAGAGGTCAAGCCCGCGTCCATGGACCTGTTTCGAAGTGACCCTGTTGCCCAGCCCTTGGCCGCGCGCCTGCGCCCGGCCAACCTGGACGAATACGTCGGCCAGCAGCACCTGCTGGCGCGCGGCAAGCCGCTGCGCGAGGCACTGGAGCAGGGCGCGCTGCACTCGATGATCTTCTGGGGCCCGCCCGGGGTGGGCAAGACCACCCTGGCGCGTTTGCTGGCACAGTTCTGCGAGGCGCACTTCGAGACCGTCTCGGCCGTACTGGCCGGGGTCAAGGAGATCCGCCAGGCGGTGGAGATCGCCAAGCAGCAGGCCGCCCAGTACGGGCGGCGCACCATCCTGTTCGTCGACGAAGTGCACCGCTTCAACAAGTCGCAGCAGGACGCCTTTCTGCCGTATGTGGAAGACGGCACGCTGATCTTCATCGGCGCCACCACCGAAAACCCCTCGTTCGAACTCAACAACGCCCTGCTGTCGCGGGCGCGCGTATATGTGCTCAAGAGCCTGGACGAAGCCGCGTTGCACCGCCTGGTGGAGCGCGCACTGACCGAGGAGCGCGGCCTGGGCAAGCGCAACCTGAGCCTGGGCGACGAAGCCTTCAAGATGCTGCTGGCTGCCGCCGATGGCGATGGCCGGCGCCTGCTCAACCTGCTGGAGAATGCCTCGGACCTGGCCGAAGACGGCAGCGAGATCGGGGTGGAGCTGCTGCAAAGCCTGCTTGGCGATACCCGTCGACGTTTCGACAAGGGCGGCGAGGCCTTCTACGACCAGATTTCCGCATTGCACAAGTCGGTGCGTGGCTCCAACCCCGATGGGGCGCTGTACTGGTTCGCACGCATGCTCGATGGCGGCTGCGACCCGTTGTACCTGGCGCGGCGCGTGGTGCGCATGGCCAGCGAAGACATCGGCAACGCCGACCCGCGTGCGCTGAGCCTGTGTCTGGCCGCGTGGGACGTGCAGGAGCGCCTGGGCAGCCCCGAGGGCGAGCTGGCGGTGGCCCAGGCCATTACGTACCTGGCCTGTGCACCCAAGAGCAACGCGGTGTACATGGGCTTCAAGACCGCCCTGCGCGAAGCCGCCGAGCATGGTTCGCTGGAAGTGCCGCTGCACCTGCGCAACGCACCCACCAAGCTGATGAAGCAACTGGGCTACGGCGACGAGTACCGTTATGCCCACGACGAGCCCGATGCCTATGCGGCGGGCGAAGACTACTTTCCCGACGACCTCGCGCCGCGCCAGTACTACCAGCCGGTGCCTCGCGGCCTGGAACTGAAGATCGGCGAGAAGCTGCGCCACCTGGCCGAACTCGATCGCCTGAGCCCGCGCCAGCGGAGGAAGCCATGATTGCCCTGGTGGCCGCAGTCAGCGCCGGGGGCATTGCCGGCACGCTGCTGCGCTTTGCCGCGGGAAATTGGGTCAATGCCCACTGGCCACGCCACTTCTATCTCGGTACGCTGGCGGTCAACCTGATTGGCTGCCTGCTGATCGGCTTGCTCTACGGGCTGTTTCTGCATCGCCCGCTGGTGCCGGTCGAGCTGCGCGCAGGCCTGATCGTCGGCTTCCTTGGCGGCCTGACGACCTTTTCATCCTTTTCCATGGACACCGTACGCCTGCTCGAAAGCGGGCAAGCGCCCCTGGCGTTCGGCTATGCCAGCCTCAGTGTAGTGGGTGGCCTGCTCGCCACCTGGGCCGGTTTGTCCTTGACCAAATTCTGAACCAGCGAGAAAACGATATGCTCGATTCCCAACTGTTACGCGGCCAACTTCAGGAAGTGGCGGATCGCCTGGCTTCCCGTGGCTTCAGCCTGGATGTCGCGCGCATCGAAGCACTTGAAGAGCGCCGCAAGTCTGTGCAGACCCGCACCGAACAGCTGCAGGCCGAGCGTAACGCCCGTTCCAAATCCATCGGCCAGGCCAAGGCCAAGGGTGAGGACATTGCCCCGCTGATGGCCGACGTCGAGCGCATGGCCAACGAACTGGCTGCCGGCAAGGTGGAGCTGGAAGGTATCCGCGAAGAGCTGGACGCTATCCTGCTGACCATCCCCAACCTGCCGGACGCCAGCGTACCGGTGGGCGCCGATGAAGACGACAACGTCGAAGTGCGCCGCTGGGGCACCCCGCGCAGCTTCGATTTTGCGATCCAGGACCACGTCGCCCTGGGCGAGCGCAACGGCTACCTCGACTTCGAGACCGCAGCCAAGCTGTCGGGTGCGCGGTTTGCCCTGCTGCGCGGCCCGATCGCCCGTCTGCACCGTGCCCTGGCGCAGTTCATGATCAACCTGCACACCGCCGAGCATGGCTACGAGGAAGCCTACACCCCGTACCTGGTACAGGCCCCGGCGCTGCAAGGTACCGGCCAGCTGCCCAAGTTCGAGGAAGACCTGTTCAAGATCAGCCGCGAAGGCGAGGCCGACTTCTACCTGATCCCGACGGCCGAAGTGTCGCTGACCAACATCGTGGCCGGCGAAATCGTCGATGCCAAGCAACTGCCGATCAAGTTCGTCGCCCACACCCCGTGCTTTCGTAGCGAAGCCGGTGCGTCGGGTCGCGATACCCGCGGCATGATCCGCCAGCACCAGTTCGACAAGGTCGAGATGGTCCAGGTGGTCGAGCCGGGCAAGTCGATGGAAGCCCTCGAAGGCCTGACTGCCAACGCCGAGCGCGTGCTGCAACTGCTGGAGCTGCCTTACCGCGTACTGTCGCTGTGCACCGGCGACATGGGCTTCAGTGCCGTGAAGACCTACGACCTGGAAGTGTGGGTGCCGAGCCAGGACAAGTACCGCGAAATTTCCTCGTGCTCCAACTGCGGCGACTTCCAGGCGCGCCGCATGCAGGCCCGCTGGCGCAACCCGGAAACCGGCAAGCCGGAGCTGGTGCATACCCTCAACGGCTCGGGCCTGGCTGTAGGCCGTACCCTGGTGGCAGTGTTGGAGAACTACCAGCAGGCTGATGGCAGCATCCGTGTACCGGAAGTGCTCAAGCCTTACATGGGTGGCCTGGAGATCATCGGTTAAATGGAGTTCCTGCCGCTGTTCCACAACCTGCGGGGCAGCCAGGTGCTGGTCGTGGGTGGAGGCGAGATTGCCTTGCGCAAGTCTCGCCTGCTGGCCGATGCAGGTGCCGTGCTGCGGGTGGTTGCCCCTGAAATCGAGGGGCAGCTGGCCGAACTGGCACGCTCCAGTGGCGGCCAGACCCTGGCCCGCGGCTATCACGAAAGCGACCTCGACGGTTGCCAACTGATCATCGCCGCCACCGACGACCAGGCGCTCAACGCCCAGGTATCGGCCGATGCGCGCCAGCGCTGTGTGCCGGTCAACGTGGTGGATGCGCCGGCCTTGTGCACGGTGATCTTCCCGGCGATCGTCGACCGTTCGCCACTGGTGGTAGCGGTGTCCAGCGGCGGCGATGCGCCGGTGCTGGCACGCCTGATCCGCGCCAAGCTGGAAACCTGGATTCCTGCCGCCTATGGCGAACTGGCCGGCCTGGCCGCGCGCTTTCGCCATCGGGTCAAGGAGCTGTACCCCGACGTGAACCAGCGTCGTGGGTTCTGGGAAGACGTGTTCCAGGGCCCGATTGCCGAGCGCCAGCTGGCCGGGCAGGGCGCCGAAGCCGAACGCCTGCTGCAGGCCAAGGTGGACGGCGCGCTGCCGCAGACCTCGGGTGAGGTGTACCTGGTGGGGGCGGGGCCGGGTGATCCGGACTTGCTGACCTTCCGTGCGCTGCGCCTGATGCAGCAGGCCGATGTGGTGCTGTACGACCGCCTGGTGGCGCCCGCCATCATCGAGTTGTGCCGGCGCGACGCCGAGCGCATCTACGTGGGCAAGCGCCGCGCCGATCACAGTGTGCCGCAGGACCAGATCAACCAGCTGCTGGTGACCCTGGCCAAGCAAGGCAAGCGCGTGCTGCGCCTCAAGGGCGGCGATCCGTTCATCTTCGGCCGGGGTGGCGAGGAGATCGAAGAGCTGGCCGAGCATGGCATACCCTTCCAGGTGGTGCCGGGCATCACTGCGGCCAGCGGCTGCTCGGCGTATGCCGGCATCCCGCTGACCCATCGCGATTATGCCCAGTCGGTGCGCTTCGTGACCGGCCACCTCAAGGACGGTACCAGCAACCTGCCGTGGAATGACCTGGTGGCGCCTGCGCAGACCCTGGTGTTCTACATGGGGCTGGTGGGCTTGCCGACCATCTGTGCCGAGCTGATTCGTCACGGTCGTGCGGCTAGTACGCCGGCGGCGCTGGTGCAGCAGGGCACTACCACCAACCAGCGGGTGTTTACCGGCACCCTGGCCGACCTGCCGCAACTGGTGGCGGAGCATGAAGTGCATGCGCCGACGCTGGTGATCGTGGGCGAGGTGGTGCAGCTTCGCGAGAAGCTGGCATGGTTCGAAGGGGCTCAGTAACAACAGCTTCGCCAGCAAGGCTGGCTCCTGCAGGTACACGCGACCCACTGCAGGGGCCAGCCTTGCTGGCGAAGGGCCCCTTCAACCCCTGATCAAAAACTGGTCTTGTCCCAAATCCCCCGGCCCACCAGCCGCTCCCGATCATGTCGCGCCGCAAAGTCCTGCAATGGCCCCTTGGGCACGATCCCGTTCGGGTTGATGGTTTTGTGGCTCATGTAATAGTGATGCTGGATATGCTCCATGTTCACCGTCTCGGCCACTCCCGGCCACTGGTACAGCTCCCTCAGCCAGTTCGACAGGTTCGGATAATCGGCGATGCGCCGCAGGTTGCACTTGAAGTGCCCGTGATACACCGCATCGAACCGAATCAGCGTGGTGAACAGCCGCCAGTCAGCTTCGGTCAGGTATTCGCCGGCCAGGTAGCGCTGGTCGTTCAGTAGCTTTTCCAGTGCATCCAGCTCGGCAAACAGCTCGTCGAACGCCTGCTCGTAGGCTTTTTGCGTAGTCGCAAAGCCTGCGCGGTACACGCCGTTGTTCACGGCAGGGTAGATCCGCTCGTTCAGTGCATCGATGCTTGCGCGCAGCGGCTCGGGGTAAAGGTCCAGGCGATTGCTGGTCAGCCCGTCGAAGGCTGTGTTGAAGATACGGATGATCTCTGCCGACTCGTTGTTGACGATGCGTTGTTCCTGCTTGTCCCACAGCACCGGCACCGTGACCCGGCCGGTGTAATGCGGGTCGTCGCGGGTGTAGCGCTGATGCAGGAATTCAAGCTGGTCGAGCTTGTCGCCCGTCGAACCCAGGGCTGCGTCGAAGGTCCAGCCGTTCTCGCCCATCAGCCAGCTGACCACCGACACGTCGATCAGCTTGTCCAGGCCCTTGAGCGTGCGAAAGATCAGCGTGCGGTGCGCCCAGGGGCAGGCCAGCGACACATACAGGTGATAGCGCCCGGCGTCGGCTGCGGGCAGCTGATTGCGCCGCTGCGCGTTCTCGCGCTGGAAGGTGCCGTCTTTGCTGCTTTCATACCACTGGTCATGCCAGCGGCCATCGATCAACAGGCCCATGGTGGTCTCCTTGGCGATTCGTTCAACTTGGAGCCCAGTGTACGGGCTCAAGTTCGAACCAATGGCGCAAAGCATCGGCCTGTTTGATCGAAAACCTCGATCAATCGCCTAGCTCAGGCGTTGATCCCACCAGTGCTGCGCCTGCGTGAAGGCGTCCTCTCGGGTTTGCCCCAAGCCGCGTAGCGCCAGCGCCATGCTCGATACAAGAGCCAGTTCACCGTAGCTGTCGCGGGCCTCGCCGCGCCATACCGCCAGCAGGTGCTGCAGGTCGAGGCTGGCCGGCTTCACATGGCGCTGGGCCGACAGCTGCGGCCATTCTTCATCCCAGTCTTGGCCATGGGCAGTGCCGTACAGGTGGCTGGTGGCATCCGGATTGATCTCGATCTCACCGCCGTCACCCTTGACCACAATCGCCGTATCGCCCAGCAGCCGACTGGCTTCGCGGTGTACGGCCTGGTAGCCGGGGTGGAAGATACTCTGCAGGCCGCACCGCGCCCCCAGCGGGTTGAGCACCCGTGCCAGGGAGTGAATGGGCGAGCGCAGCCCCAGGGTGTTGCGCAGGTCGATCATGTGCTGCAGGCGCGGCGCCCAGTCCTGCAGGGGGATGAACGCGATGCAGTGCTCGTCCAGGGCACTGGCGACGCTGGCCCAGTCGCGGCACAGCGGGATCTGCACCTGTTCCAGCACCTGCTCGGTATACAGGCGCCCGGCGGTGTGAGCGCCGCCGCCGTGCAGCAGGATGCGCACGCCGTTTTTCGCAAGGCACTTGGCCGCCAGCAGAAACCACGGCAGGTGGCGCTTCTTGCCCGCATAGCTCGGCCAGTCCAGGTCGACCGCGATGGGCGGTGCCTGTACACGCTGGCGCACGGCTTCGGTGAAGCCAGCCAGCTCCTCGGGGCTCTCCTCCTTGTGACGCAGCAGCATCAGGAAGGCGCCCAGCTGCGTCTGCTCGACCTTGCCGTCCAGCAGCATGCCCATGGCCTCGCGGGCTTCTTCCCGGGTCAGGCCGCGGGCGCCGCGTTTGCCTTTGCCCAAAATGCGCACGAACTGAGCGAAGGGGTGTTCGGCGGGCGTTTCGAGGGTGAGCGGGGTAGGGGCAGTCATATGCAGTTGGTCGGCTTTGGCAGGCCCGCGAGCTTCGCGGCAAGTTTGGCGGGGGTGCCGTTGAACAGGCGGTTCAGGTGCAGGCTGTTGCCTTTGTCCGGGCCCAGCTTCAAGGCGGTGTACTTGATCAGCGGGCGCGTGGCCGGCGACAGCTCGAACTCCTGGTAGAACTGGCGCAGCAGCTCCAGTACCTCCCAGTGTTCGGGAGTCAGTTCCAGGCCTTCGCGCTCGGCCAGGGCTTGTGCCACGGGCTTTGACCAGTCCTTCAGGTCGACCAGGAAGCCGTCCTTGTCCAGGGCAATGTCGCGGTTGTCGAGGCTCAGGGTGCTCATAGCCAGCTGTTGACCTTGTCGTGGTCCAGCGACAGCTGCACGAACGCCGGGTAGTCGATGGCCCGGGCCGCGTCGCTGGAGATACCGCGGGCTTGCAGGTCTTCTTCCAGCGCAAACAGCCTTGCGCCCAGGTTGGCTTGTTGCAGCGCCTTCAGCGGCTCGCTGCCGGGCTGCAGCGCGTACACCGCGTCGCCGCACAGCAGCAGGCCGTCGTTGCTGCCCAGCAGGCGCAGACAACTGCTCAGGCGATTATCGCCGAAGGGCGAGTGGGAAATGACGTGCAGGGTGCTCATCAGAGGGTTACCACCTGGTCAAAACGGTCGATCAGGGCTGCCAGTGCAGCGTCGTCGAGTACCTCGACGTCCAGTGTCAGGTGTTCAGCGTCCAGGCCGCGCTCGAGCAGGCTGCGGGCGTCGGCGAACAGGGCCTCCACGCCGAACATCGGCAGCGCCTGGAGGTTGGCCGCCAGGTTCTTCTGTTGCAGCTGTGCCGGTTGCTGTGCAGGTGCCAGCTGAAACACGCCGTCATCCAGAAACAGCATGCCCAGCGGCAAGTCGAAGGCGCCGCCGGCCAGGGCGATATCCAGTGCCTCGCGGGCCGACGGGCCGGCCCAGGGGGCCTGGCGGCTGATAATCAGCAATGACTTGGCCATTTCAGTCGCCTCCAAAGCAGACCAGGCGGTCGGCGGTTTGTGCAGCCTCGTGCAACTGACCCAGGCCCGACAGCTCCCACGGCGCGGGCAGGTTCACGGCAGGGCGCTGATAACGCTGGGCTTCTTCGGCGTTCAACACGCCACGGCGCAGGGCGGCGGCGATGCACACCACCGCATCGAGCTGGTGCTCGGTGACGAAGGCACGCCATTGCGCCGGCACGTCCAGCTCATCCTGCGGCGCGACCACGTTGGCCGAGGCGCTGTGCACGCCATCCTGATAGAAAAACAGCCGCACGATCTCGTGCCCGCTGGCCAGGGCAGCCTGGGCGAACAGCAGTGCACGGCGCGAGGAGGGCGCATGGCCGGGGGAAAATACCGCGAGGGCGAACTTCATGGCAGGCTCTGTCAGCAAAACTGCGCCCATGATAAAGCAAAAAGCCCGCGCCTTGTGGGCGCGGGCCTGGTTGGGGCAGCTTGGCAAGCGGCCTCAGTTCTGCGCTTTGGACTCGGGCAGGAACCAGTTCAGCACCAGCGCACAGATGCCGCCGGTCGCCACGCCAGACTCCAGCACATTGCGCAGTGCCGATGGCATGTGCGCCAGGAATTCCGGCACCTGCGCCACGCCCAGGCCCAGCGCCAGGGACACCGCGATGATCAGCAGGGCGCGACGGTCCAGGCTGATGCTGGCCAGAATGTTGATACCCGAGGCCGCTACGGCACCGAACATCACCATCGCAGCGCCACCCAGCACCGGCTCCGGCACCGCCTGGATCACCCCGGCCACGCTTGGGAACAGCCCCAGAATCACCAGCATTGCGGCAATCCAGATACCGATATGGCGGCTGGCGATACCGGTCAGCTGGATCACGCCGTTGTTCTGCGCGAACACCGAGCTGGGGAAGGTGTTGAATACACCGGCCAGCAGCGAGTTGGCGCCGTTGACCAGCACGCCGCCCTTGATGCGTTGCATCCACAGCGGGCCTTCGACCGGCTGGCGCGATACCTTGCTGGTGGCGGTAACGTCGCCGATGGCTTCCAGCGAAGTCACGAGGTAGATCACCAGCATCGGAATGAACAGCGCCCAGGAGAAACTCAGGCCGAAGTGCAATGGCACCGGCACCTGGAATACGGCGGCTTCATGCATGCCGGTGAAGTCCAGGCGGCCCAGGTAGCCGGCCAGTGCGTAGCCGACGGCCAGCGCGATCACGATCGCGCAACTGCGCATCCACACCACCGGGATGCGGTTGAGTACCACGATGATGGCCAGCACCACGCCGGACAGCAGCAGGTTTTCGCCGTTGGCGAAGGTACCGTTGGCCATGGCGCCGAAGCCGCCGCCCATGCTGATCAGGCCCACCTTGATCAGCGTGAGGCCGATCATCAGCACTACTATGCCGGTGACCAGGGGGGTGATCAGGCGTTTCACGAACGGCAGAATGCGCGAAATGCCCATCTCAACGAACGAGCCGGCAATCACCACACCAAAGATCGCCGCCATCACGCCTTCTACCGGGGTACCTTGCTTGACCATCAGTGCGCCGCCGGCGATCAGCGGGCCAACGAAGTTGAAGCTGGTGCCTTGCACGATCAACAGCCCGGCGCCGAAGGGCCCGAAGCGTCGGCATTGCACGAAGGTGGCGATCCCGGAGATCACCAGCGACATCGACACGATCAGGTTGGTATCGCGGGCCGATACGCCGAGTGCCTGGCAGATCAGCAGGCCGGGGGTAACGATGGGCACGATGATCGCTAGCAGGTGCTGCAGGGCAGCGAGCAGGGCGATCAGCGGCCGGGGCCGGTCTTCCAGGCCTAGAACCAGTTCATTGGCCTGTTCGGGCGCTTGTTCGAGTGAGCTCATGGGTGTTGCTGCCCCGGGCAGAAAAAAAGGAGCGCATTCTACGGCGCGCGCGGGGATTGGGGTAGTCCAGTTTGCCAGCATTATCTGGCGCTACAGCCCGCAGGGCGTAGGAGTCGGCCTTGCCAGTGAACGAGCGCGAAGCCAGCGCCCCTCAAACGCCACCCACAAAAAAGCCCGCCGAAGCGGGCTTTTTCAACACTCAACCAACCAAGCTCGGATCAGTCATCCCGACCCATCAGCCCGAACAGTTGCAGCAGGCTGACGAACAGGTTGTAGATCGATACATACAGGCTGATGGTCGCCATGATGTAGTTACGCTCACCGCCGTGGATGATTGCGCTGGTCTGGAACAGGATGCACACCGACGAGAACAGCACGAAACCTGCGCTGATCGCCAGTTGCAGGCCGCTGATCTGGAAGAAGAAGCTTGCCAGCACAGCGCCCAGCAGCACGAAGAAGCCTGCGGTGATGAAGCCGCCCAGGAAGCTCATGTCCTTGCGGGTGATCAGCACGTAGGCCGACAGACCACCGAATACCAGTGCGGTCATGGCGAATGCCGAGCTGACCACTTCAGCGCCGCCGGCCATGCCCAGGTAGCGGTTGAGGATAGGGCCGAGCAGGAAGCCCATGAAACCGGTCAGCGCGAAGGTGGACACCAGGCCCCATACCGAATCACGCAGCTTGTTGGTGAGGAAGAACAGGCCGTAGAAGCCGATCAGCACCACGAAAATGTTCGGGTAGCCGACGCGCATCTGTTGGGCTACATAGGCCATGACACCACTGAAAGCGAGGGTGATGGCCAGCAGGCCATAGGTGTTGCGCAGGACGCGGCTGACCTCTTGCTGTTCGACCTGCAGGCCGTGGTTGACGGCGTAATCCTGTTCGCGCATGGCGACACTCCTGTGGGTTTGAAACGTTCAGATGCAAAGATCATAACAGAGGCACGCAGACCAGCCACCTAGAGAGTTTGACAGCTTGTTTCATTTCGGTATTATGGCGCCCGCAATACGAGGAAGCGTGGCCGAGTGGTTTAAGGCAACGGTCTTGAAAACCGTCGATGGGCAACTATCCTAGAGTTCGAATCTCTACGCTTCCGCCACATTCAAAGCCCTGATTAGTCAGGGCTTTTTGCGTTTTTGGGGCATAGTAAAACCACCCATGGGAGCACCCTCGGGAATGGTTTGTTTCGGAAGCGCTTCCGATACTTTCCTTATTTGGTCGGTTTCGCCAGCGCCCCGACGCGGCGATAAACCCGCTCAGTAATGTCGCCCTTGGTATGGCCCAGCAGCAGACTGGCGTGGTCGATATCGGTGATTTCGGAAGCCGCCTTCGGACGGATATCGCGGAACTGGAACTGCCCGATCCGGCCGGCCAGCACCTGGTCGCCGCCGGCGACTGCCTCCTTCACCGCTTCCTCTCTGGCGTCATCCCAACGATGACGGAGCATGGGCGCCGTCACCCGTTTGCCGTTGTCGGTTAGCAGCAGGTATGGCGACCCATGCGAAGCGTTGCGCTCCATAATCTTCCTGATTAGGGCGCCCAGGCTGCTCTCCACGCCATCGACCTCCAGCATGATCCGCAGCTTCTTTTGGGTCTTCTTCTGCTTCACGCCGAGCGTGTTGCCCTCGATGTCGTCCCGCCTCATCACCAGCACGTCCGCCGGACGCTGGCCCGTCAGATACGCCAAGTCCATGGCGTCCTTGAGTTCACTCACTGCTTTCGCATATACCGCGCTCCAGATTGCGTCATTGGCATAGAAGTCTCGCGGTAGCTCCTTGTTCTTGCGCACGCCCTGGCACGGGTTCTCGTTGGTGGTGAGGCCCCATTCCCGGGCGATGTTGAAGATGTGCGACAGGGTGGCGATCTCGCGGTTCGCTCTTACCGGCGCCGTCCTAGCATCGCGATACTTCGCCACATGAGCAGGCGTGATCCCGTCGATTGGCGCCTTTTCGAAGTAATTGCGCAGCTGGCGTATCTCGGCCAGGTTGTCTTTCTGGGTGCGCGCCGCCTTCTTCGGGATTATGTCGCGCTCGTACCGATCGAAGATCGCGCCCATGGTGACCAGGTCCTTCGGTTTTTCTTTCGCCTCCAGTTCAGCCCACTTCAGCCGGGCAAGGCTCAAGTCGGTGCCCAGCGGTATTTCCTTCCCATCCTTATCGCGGTAGTAGTAGCTGATCCAAGCCTTTCCCGGGTTCTTCTTGCTCTTGCTGGTGCGCTTGCGCCGGTAAACACCCGGCGGCAAGTCCCTGTTCTCGGTGCTCCTAGGGCGCATTTCACCTCACCTTTGAAATGTCTGGTGTCCATGCGGGGGTAGCGGGTGGAGGCGGCGCAATCGGCACCACTTCAAGCGTCACACCCAGCTTCATGCGGACGTAGTGGCGACCAACCAGCGGTCTGCCGCTTCGGGTTTCAACAAACACCCAGCCTCGCTCTTCGAGCCAGCGGCGCTGATAGCCCCTGGCTTTGTAGCCGGTCAGTTCGGCCAGCTCTTCATCCGAAAGAATTTCGGTTTCCATGGGTAGGCTCCAAGCCGCAGATTGGCGGCAATAGCTCTCCATGCCCGCGCATGTCGGCGGGCTTGAGTTGTAGGGGGGGTTAGGCTGAAGCGGGGCGCTTCATGAAGGTGATCCAGTGCGTCTTTTCGCGCTTGCCGGACTTGTGGCCAAACAGGGGCTTTTCATCGGTGAGGGCCAACAGTTCGCTGACCAGCACCTGGGTTTCGTTCCACTTGAAGATCAGGATTCCTTCAGGTTCCAGTACCCTGAAACACTCGGCGAACCCCTGCCGGATGTCTTCGCGCCAGTCGCTGGTGAGCAGACCGTACTTGGCGCGCATCCAACTGTCGACACCGGCGCGGGTGAGGTGCGGCGGATCGAACACCACCAGGCGGAAGGCCGAATCCTCGAAGGGCAACTGCCGGAAGTCCATCAGCACATCCGGCTCAACCTTGAGCACCCGGCCGTCGCAGAGCAGGTGCTCCTCGTCGCGGATGTCGCCGAACAAAGCGCGCTGGTCTTGCTTGTCGAACCACATCATGCGGCTGGCGCTGCACGGATCGAGTACTTTGGCTGCGGCGCTCATCGCGGCCCCCTGTAGATCAGGTAGGCCATATAGGCGAGGGCGATCATGGCATCAGCTCCTTCGGCACCTGGACTGTCCAGCCGGTGATTTTGGTTATGACGGCTCTGCAGATGGCGACGAGTGGAGTCGGGCCCATCAGCCAGTCGGTGGGCTCATTCGGCCGGCTGGGGTAGGCCGTCCAGCCACCCCGCACTGGGCCATCGCCGATCTGATGCTTTGTCTTCAGCGGCCCTCCAAGCACCCAGTTCTCTTGCGGGTTGTACCGCTCGCAGCGTTCGGTTGCTTCGCCGCGGTAGTAGACGAACACCCTGATCGGTGCGCCGTAGTGCGGCTTTGCCACATGCACATCCAGCCCCTCGGCCTTGGCGACCGCCCAGGCCAACTGCTCGCCCACCAGGTCGGCCGTCTTCAGTTCGATCAGGTCGGTCATGGCGTCACCACTCTACGACCCCACCAGCACACCGGACCGTCGTCGGTGTCGTGGATTGCCAGGCAGAACCAGCCATCACCATCGGGCCGGTAGGGTTCCCAGTAGCTGCAGTCCGGGTCGTGGCTTTCGAAGTACCTGTCAGCTATAGCCTCGTCGGCGTATTCCAGGCTGACCTTGCCGACCTCCAGGCCCTGCTCAGCAATCCAGGCCTTGCACTTGTCGCCATCACCCTCGTCGAAGTCGGGTAGGTCCGGGTGCTGGAACATTCCGTATTCGTCGCGCACGACCGGCGCTGGCTGAATCAGTTTGATTTCTTCAGGCATGACTCTCTCCTGCCGCAGGCCGCAGCAAATGATTGAAGTTGTACGTTTATTTGTAGTTGTACAGGTTATGTAGAAGTTACTTAGCCGGTCGTCTGAAATACAAAAAAGAGCTCCCTAACAGGCTGGCCAGACTCACCATTTTGAATACGATCAAGTGCTAACAACCGGAAAAAGGAGTCCGAAATGAGACATCGTGGGGAGTGTTACTGGGCGTGGGCGGATCCTCGATTGCACACCAGAACTCACGACGAAATGCTCGACGACGGTACAACCATCGACGTTCAAGTGAGGCTGTCGAGGACGGGCGCCACACAAATGTTTATCGGTGTGTATGCGGCATGTGGTGTGGCCATTCTCGAAGAGGCTTACGATTCACGCCCGCAAGAATCAATGACACGCGCCTTGGCATGGGGCGTAGGTAGAGCTCGCCGCATTGCAGTTGAGCAGGAACCAGCTCGGGCAGTTGCGAAGCAGGCCTAAATCTCAAGGGGTGCGAACCCACCAACTCTGGGCGTAAGCAACGCCTTCGATGATCTCGATTCCTGTGAACGTCGCGCCCAGAGTGGACATACCAGTCATGACTGCTTCATACAAGGGTGGCAAATCAGGCTCGCCCGGGTGAACTTTAAGGATCGACGCCGAGTTCGAAGCCCGACCCAGCGGCGCGAACTCATCCAGGCGCAAATGCACGTCACCGCGGATCGGGTTGAATGCGCGGATCTCTTTCTGGCTACGCGGCACGCCGCGC
>NZ_QKRS01000017.1:103357-119441 GCF_024261405.1 Pseudomonas sp. FBF18
ACCCTCGCGGCGATCCTGCGCGCCAGGTCTTCGACTCCCTCCAGCTCATTCGGCGCGCTGGGTTCTGCTGGCAGGCGTTCGATGCCCAAACGACTCTCGTCTTTCAGGGTCTGCGCCTCTCGTGCGCTTGGCTCTGCGCTGTACGGCTCGTCGCACTTCACGCACTTGCTGCGAAACGGCACGAACTCATGGGCACCTTCTGCGCACAGGTCGTTGCTCGGGTCTGCGCTGGTGGATAGGGCGGCGCGGGCAACAGATCCGTCTTCAATGAAGTCCGGATCGTCGCCGCACCACAGGATGTTCAGGGGCTCGCCGCTCACCGTGTCCCAGTTGCCGCTTTCGAAGTGGTAGTGCTCGCGGTCGGCGTAGAACTTCAACGCAGCGCGCAGGCGCTCCAGCTCGCCAGCGTCGGCGGAGGTTGGTGGATGGCGGTACAGGGGCACACAGTAAGCCCTCATGTCGAATCCCTGCCGTTCGCTTTTGGCTTTATCTTTCGCATGCACTGCGCTAAGGCCATTTTCGATCATGTACCAGGCCGGCTCGCCCTGGTACTGGGCGGGCGGCTGGGCGAGAAGGGCGCGCAGCTCCTTCCGCGCTCGTTCTTGGGTGATTCGAAGTCCGTTGCACGCTTCCTCAAGGAGGCTGCGCGGCACGCTGACCATCTGTTCGGTGTTGCTGGGGCGGTTTTCTGTGGGCATGGGGCGCCTCGTAAAACTGGTGATGGGAGTTGATTCGCCGCGCGGCGCCGGCGCCCGCTCTTGGAAAAAACCCAAGAGGACGAGCTTTTCACCGGCTTGCAGAATTTCCTCAAATACAGAGGAGCTGCACCGAGATGAAGAAGCGAGTGATAGAAGAGGTGATCGTTGAGCTAATAGCCCAGGGCATCCTGGATCTGGTGGCCTGGGCTTGGGCGCTGGTAAAGACCCTGCTATGCAGCTGAGGCAAGCCTTTCGGTTGTACGCCAAGGGTCGTTGGCGCGGGCCAGAGCCGCCATCGGAGGCGGGCTGACGCTATTTCCGCACATGTGCACCTGCTCGGTCTTGGTGAAAGGCTTGCCGTCGGCACCCTTGTCGATGATGTAGCTGGCCGGGAAGCCCTGGGCGCGGTAGAGCTCGTGCGGCTGCAGCATGCGCAGGCAGATGTCGACGATCACGTAAGGCGTACCCTTCACGAACACCGTGACCAGGCCCAGGCGGTCCTTGGTGGTGACCGTCGGCGCTGGCGCGTCTGCCGCGCTGGTGTTCTCGGTGCCGTAGTAGCTGACCAAGAAGGCCGCTACGCGCAGCGCCCCAGCTTCGTGCTCTGGCGAGAGCGTGTATTCGACCAGGGCGTGGTGCTCGGCGCCGGCGGTCATTGTCGGCACTAGGTCATCTACGGGACGGCCTACGCAGTTGCGGCGGAGCGTGGCCAGGCTGGCGGTCACGAGGCGCTGCTGGCTGCCGGTGTTGGTAACCGTGGTCAATGGCTCGTCGGCGCCCTTCGCTGGAGTGGTGTTGAACCCGCCGTTGGCTTGCTCAATGAAGGCTGTCACCAGCGCCCGGTGGCTCTGGGTCATAAGGGTGCCCATGGGTTGATCGGCAGGCACCGGCTTACCCGCATAGATCGGGCCGCCGGCCCCAATCATTACCGGGCTTGCCACGGCGAAGGACCCGCCCCGCGGCCAGGAAGTCACAGTGCGCAGCGGCTCATTTGCCGACTGGGCCAGCTCCCCAGACCAGTTCGCAATCGGCACGATGAAGGGCTGCGGGTTGTCCAGCACGAACTTCTTCATGCCCTTAGCGACCCGGCGCAGCGTGGCGGGGGCCAAGTCCTTCTTGCGGCCGAAAATGCTCTTGCTCGGCACGCTCCAGTCGATGCAGTCGGCGGCGGTGCGCCACTTCTGCTGGCCCTTGGCTGGGTTTTTGGCGTGGGTCGGCTCCGGCCATACGATGGGCTGGCCGTCGCAGCGGGCGATCATAAACAGTCGCTCCCGGCTGGTTGGCGCGCCGAAGTCACAGGCCTTGATGATTCGCCACTCCACCTGGTAGCCCATTCCTTCCAGCAGGTGCACAAAGCGGCGCCAGGTGATGCCGCGGCGCTTCGGGTTCGGTACCAGGAACTGCTGGTGCACCGGCACGCGCTCGCCCGGGGCAGCCACGGTGCCATCCAGTTTCATCACCCGGCCGGTGGCCTTGTCGCGCTTCGCGATGAGTGGGCCCCAGTGCAGGATCTGCTTCACGTTCTCCAGGCTGATCACGCGGGGCTTCTTCTTGCCGCCCCACTTCAGGCCAATCCACGACAGGTTGCGGATCTCGCGCTTGCGCGGCTGGCCGCCGGCCGCCTGGCTGTGGTGCGTGCAGTCGGGCGACATGTGGAACCAGCCCACCGGCCGGCCCTGGCATTCCTCGTCCGGGTCACCTTCGAAGACGTCGGTGGTGTAGTGCCGCGCCGCCGGGTGGTTGGCGGTGTGCATGCTGATTGCTGCAGGGTTGTGGTTCTTGGCCACGGTCACCGCGCGACCCAGGCCCATTTCCAGCCCGGTACCGGCGCCGCCGCCACCGCAGAAGAAGTCAACCACGATCTCGTCGTCTTGTGGGCTGAAACCCAGGTTGTACTGGGTCTTGAAGTCGAATGGGGGCATTTTCTGAAGTGCAGACATGGGCAGTCCTCGCCAGGCGGCATGAAAGATTTTTCAAGGTAAGGAAGGGGGTCAATCGCCGCAGAAGCAGTCGATGCCTTCATCGACTTCGGCGAAAAGGTCGTACTGAATCTCGGCGTAATCCATCATCTGCTGATAGCTGGGGCGGTCCTTGCGGAAGCGCGCCCCGTCGCCGGCGAACTGGCCTGTAGACTTCGTCACCCGCTCCTGCGTCGCCCACCAGTCGCCGCGGCTGCGGTCACTGGCAATGATCGAGTAGACCTGGTTCAGCGGCTTGAGGAAGCACAGGTCGCAGTTCCCCTCCAGTGTCCGGCCGTTGACGGTGGACAGCATCAGGTCGAATGTCTGGGCGGCCCAGAAGTCTGTCACGTCCTGAACGCCGGCGCCGGCATCCGCCAGAGGCATGATCATCGTGGCGTGCTTGCTCTCGCTGGTGCTGCCCCGGTTCCGGATCTTCACGACCCTGCGCGGCTCATCGGCGCGGATACCCGTCATCATGTCGACCGGCTCCTGCTCCGTGGACAGTCCAAGGCTGCGCAGGTATTTGTGAATGATCCGAATCTTCAGGTCGATGGTGCAGAACCTGGTCACCGGGTTGGGCAGATACTTGCGCTTGCGGATTACCGCCTCGAACGGCTCGCCGTTCCGACTGCAGGTGTCGAAGTCCACCACGGCAAAACCCTGCTCATCGTCGCGATACTCCAGCCAGGTGATTGGCACCGCCCAGCGCTCGGCGCACTCGCGGACGAACTCCAGGGTGGCGGGGTGTTCTTTGCCGGTGTTGGCGAAAAGTACGAGCAGGTCGCTCAGGTCATCGTTGTGGTCGAGCACCTGGCGCAGCATGTAGGCGCTGGTGCGGCCGCCTGAAAAGCTCAGGACAGTCTTGCCGCGCAGGCGGTACGGAGACATAGGCGGTCCTCGCCGGGGAGGCGTGATTAGTTGAAGCGGGGGAGGCGCTGGCGGGCACCGCTGGGTCAGGCAAGTTCGGCCAGAGGTAGCGGCACCTGGGCCTGATCGGCGGCACCGGCAGGGCGAACGGTGTTGAACCCTGTCTCAACCGCCGACAGGTTTTCGATCCAGTGACTTTCCCGCTGGGTGATGTAGGCCACTCGATTGGTGCAACCCTCTGGGTAGGCGATCACCTCGAGAACGGAGAACTCCCAGTCGGTGATATCGGAGCCGCCCAGGGCCGCGTGGAATTTGCAGCTGGTTGGGTTGCTCAGGTGTTGCCACCACCGCAGCGTGAATGGCTGCGTAGTCTGGCCGACGTAGACGCGGCCGCTGGACTTCTGTCGCACCTGGTAGATCACCGGTGGCGAACGACCCTCGCTTGCCAGTTTGAATTCCGAAAGGTCGCGAAACTTGGCCGCCGCCTGGCACTTCTCGGTGCAGTAGTCGTGGCTTTTGGTTTCAGTGTGCGGGTCGTTGTATTTGTCGATCAACTTGAAGACCGTGCCGCACTCCTTGC
The DNA here is from genome assembly GCF_024261405.1 of Pseudomonas sp. FBF18. Classification (NCBI taxonomy): domain Bacteria; kingdom Pseudomonadati; phylum Pseudomonadota; class Gammaproteobacteria; order Pseudomonadales; family Pseudomonadaceae; genus Pseudomonas; species Pseudomonas sp. FBF18. The sequence goes on from NZ_QKRS01000017.1 coordinate 107,464, forward strand.
ATGGCCTGTTTTCGAAGCGACCCAGCAGGTAAGTGTCGTGTTCGTCGATCGGCTGGATGTGTAGCAGATACTCGTGCGCTTCCATGTCCTTGCGAAGTACCCGCGACGGGAACTGGCGTTCGTATTGTTCCTCGACCAGAGCTTTCGCTGCCTTGCGCTCGGGCGCCTCAACCATGCCGCTGAACACTGGCGGCCAGGCCCATTCATCCTCGCCGTATGCGTTTTTGGCCGGGCGTCGGCCCTTGATCTGGTAGTAGAATTTCGCCATGGCTTTCTCCATGCATGCGCCGCCCTCCGTGCTGGTGGCGGCATGGTGGCAATTTGGTTTGGGATGGGGTATTACGGGTGACCGGCATGGGGCCGGACACAAGGAGTGGACATGGTAGGCAAGGTTATTAGCGTTAACGTGCCAGTTGAGACCATCAAAAAATTTCAAGAGCTGGTGTTGGCCAGAGAGGACTACAGGGCCCTAGCTCGAGACCTGAAAGGCGAGGTCCCCGACACCACAAAGGTGGAAGCACTAGAGCGGGAGGTTCTTCTGCGGCTGGGTCACCATGCCTTTGATGCGGTAGAGGCTGCTGGCGACAAATTCCTCACGCTTCCCTAACAGCCAATGGATTGTCGATCACGTAGATTCCACTATCGTCTGGGTCGTCGCCCGCTATAAGAAGCGGCTCGCGCATTTGCCGGCTGATCCTGAACTGGTCGAGTCGTCGCGCCACAAAATCCGACACAACGATTTCGTGGCGAGGCGCACTGAGGAAGTGGCGGGCCGCATCAGGCCCTAACTCATGGATGCGGTGGATCAGCAGGGTCATAGCCTCGCCGTTTTCCTCGACCTCGGCCCACTCCATGATTTCGGCCAGGGCCTGGCGGGTGCCCGGGCGGGCCTTCATGCGAAGGTCTTCTTCCTGGACCGCTGTTGCTTTCGTGCGGCGCTTCTGGTCGCGCTGCTGCTGAGTCATCGCCATACGGCACCCCCTTTAAACCGCTGGGCGGCAAGTGAACGTGCAACTGCCGGCGGCGCTGCTGCACTCGGTTGTTGATGCGCCTCATTGGGCCGCCTGGAATTTGATGTCGAACTCTTTCTGGATGGTCGAGATCAGCGACCGGCTGACACCCAGCGCCTCGGCGGTATCAGTTCTGTTCATGCCCTGTTCTTCGGCGCAGTACCGCACGAACCCTGAAAGCTCCTCCCGGCGCCGGCGGCATTCTTCGTGCTCTCGGGCCTTGGCCGACTGAAATGCGATGCCGTACTTTTCAGAGAGCTTGAACAGCTGCTTCCTCGATAACCCCGTGGACTCCATCGCTTCGGCCTGCGTCATGGTTTTCGACATTTCGCGGATTTCCGCGATTCGCCTGGCTTCTGCCGCGCGCTTCTTCTGGGCTTCCGACTTGATGGAAAAGATCTGATCGGAGCCAGCGGCCTTGGGTGGGCGGGGCTTGTAGTTGAACCCCTTGAGTTCGACCACCCGGCCGCCAGATGCGAAGAAGGCAGCCTTAGCTGCCTCCAGTTCTGCCTGGCGCTGGGCGCCGGCGATGATTTGATTGTCGGTCATGGCATCCTCACTTGATCCGGATGGTGCTTTCGCCGCGCTCAAGGTGGGCCCAAGGCGCGTCAGGGATCAGTTCGTGCTCGCAATCCTCGCCGGCGGACATGCGCTTGCGCACTGCTTCGTTGTGCTCGCGGTCAGCCTTTAGCTTGGCGGCGATCGCCTTTTTGTCAGGGTCCTGCGTTACTGCCACGCGGACCAGATCGACCGGAATATCTTCCAGGTTGTCTACGATCACCTTCTCTGGTGCAGCGGCCAGGGTGATAGTGAACAGTGGACGCTTGATCGACTTGAGGTTGGCCGCCTCCATATTGCGGCGAAGATAGTCGCCGATCTGAGTGACGGCGTTCTTCTTGACTCGCTTGAGCTCAGTCAGGCGATCGATCTCTGCATCAATGGCTAGGACCTCGCCGTCGATGTTCCGGCGTAGCATGACGATGTTGTCGGCCTTATCGCCGAACTCACCCGCGATGCCATCCATGGTGTCTTGGATGGCCTGCTTTAGGCCTTCATCGTCGGTGTCGGCCATGGCGGCCAACTCCATCATCTGCTTGGTAAGCGGGTAGAGGCTGCTCATGCGGCGGTCTCCTGGGCGAATTTGGGAGAGAGGTCGGCAAGTTCTTTGGCCACGCGCTGAACGCCGGCGGTATCATTGCGAGCGCCAAGCCTACGAACTGCGGCGTCATGAATCTTCTTCAGCTCACGGAAGCTCTGAGCGCCCTTCATCGCATCAACTGTTCCCTTAATGAAGGCCAAGCGCTCCTGCTTCTGACGCTCGATCTCAGCCTCTTTGTCCTCGGCCTGCTCGATAGCCTGCTCGGCCTGCAGCTGCTGGACGTAGTTCTGGTCATCGAACATCCCGAGGAACACGTCGGCGCTGAAGCCCAGCATCGACAGTGCCTTCTTGATCGCGTCCGTCAGCGATTTCTTCGGCGCCTCGCCATCGGTCGTTGTGCCGTACTTCGACTTGTAGAGGTACTGCGTGCACCCATACTGCTCGATCTCACCGCGCTTACCGTCCAGCATGAACCAGAAGGTGATCTTGATGGTGTGGTTCAGCTCGAAGCCCAGGCTGACGCGCTTGTCACCTTCGCCTGAGAACATTTCGGCGCCCTTGTCGAATCGCTCCTCGACCACGTTCCAGCCAAAGCCGATGCCGGCCGGACCAAATACCTCGGTGGCCTTCATGATCATGGCCGTGCCGTTCAGGCTGGTGATCTGCTGGCCGCCGACCTTGGCGTCCTTGGTGAATCGGGTGTCGGTCGTTTGGACCTTCTCCCAGATGCTCATGTTGTTGGTCATTTCCAGGCTCCAGCAGCTTATGCCGTCAGCTTCTTGAGAATGGCCTCGCCGACCTGAGTTTCGATCAGGTCGCGCAGGGCGCTATGGTCGTAGTCGGCGATGATGTCGCTGACGCGCTGGTGGATCATTGGCTTGAGGTCTTCAATCGCCTGCTGCATCTGCTGCCAGCCTTTGCTGGCTTCTCGATCCCAGGCGTTGGGCGGGCTGAACACGGTAGTCGAAGACAGGTTGTTGATGACGCTTATGGCCTTGTCTTTGAGCGTGGCCACCATGTTGCCGTCGAAGTGCTGGTCGACGATCTCGCCAACCAGGTAGTAGGCCGAGTTGCTGATGATGCGCTCGAAGTCTTTCTGAGCATGGGCGGCTGCGGCAGCGCTGAAGGCATCGGTCACGATCCGACGCTTATCAGACTCGCTCAGGTAGTCGTCGACGTTGATGGTTAATTCGGACATTGGGATACACCTCACGCCAGGCCGGCGCCGTCAGTTGGAATAGTGAAATGCCAGGTCACCCAGGCATGAGGTTGACCCAAGCCCTGGCTGCGGTGGATGGTTGCGCGCTCTCGCCGCTTACGCTCCCGGAGGGGTACGGTTATCCCCGATGGGGCCCGCCGTGCGCCGGGTGTGAATTCAGGAAGTGAGGGTGCCGGCCAGGGCGCTCGCAAGCATCCAGGCAGTGCAGATGAAGAGGGTGGTGAAGCTGCCGCGCCAGAAGGCGAAGCGGCGGGCGCGCTGGTAGCTGGTCATGGACACGGCCTCGGCCGCGCGATGGGTCGGAGCTTCAGCCAGTCGGCCTTGATCGGGTAGGGCAGGTCCGCGACACGCATGCCCACCGGGAACCGCAGCGTGCCGCGCACCTGGGCGGCGTTCACTTCTTCGACCTGCTCGTCAATGAGCGTCTTCACGACTGGTGTGGTCATGACACCTCCTGCTTGCGGTAGCCAGCATCCCAAATGGCCGATTCAATCGAGCCCTTGGCGCTTGAGGTCAAGATCTGGCGAATCTCGGCGATCCCTGCCTCGCGCTCTTCCGCTGCGATCTGCTCGAGCGTGCGGATTGGGCGAAAGCACCCATGTGCGCCTTGAGCAACCTGCAAATACTCAAACTCAGGCGGTGCAAAGAAGGTGAACGCCGCGACGTCAATTGAGCCGCTTTTGAAGTGAGCGATCACCGTCACCCGATCACCAATTATGGGATCAGACGGCAAGGTTTCCTCCGGATTGAATCCGGCGAACTCGCATACTGTGCCAACCGGCGGTAGGCCCTCACCATTCCAAGGTGCGACTGGCGCGACATAGTCTGGGTGGCTGCTCACATGGGTTAGATCCCCCATCTTCCAGTCGACAACACGCCAGAATCCTTCAAAGAACCACCACTGGCCCTTCTCGTACTTTCGGAACCCTTTGTTTCCGCATCCTGCCTCGATGTACTGGGTGCCTTCAGGGATATTGATCAAGCGACCTCCTTGCGCCCATCAACGATCTTGTTGAGGCGCCCGCAGTAGTGGTTGAACTCTTCGATGGTGATGCGCTGATCCGCCATCATTTCGGTGAGCTGGCGCTGGAGCATGACGCTCCAACTGAGCGGGGTGCCTGGATGCGCCATTGCATCCAGTTCCTGGTCGATCAGGATGTGAGGGCTCATATCTCGGCATCCTCTTGCTGGGCGATCAGTGCGTCATCGGCCAGCGGCTCAAGGAACTCTGCCGCCACATCGATGAGACGACGATCCGGTTTGTCGTCGCCCAGCAGGCTCGCCGCCGTGGTCCTGCAGGGCTCGCCAAAGGCCGCTTGGATGACGATCTCAGCCAACCAGTCGCCTTTGTCCTCGCCGTCCTCCCAGCGCTTCAGCAGGAGCATCTGGATGTGGGTCTTGAACTCAGCGAAGGTGACGATGCGCGGCGCACGCAGGCGGCGCTGCACTTTGATGTCGCTGCCCCGAGCCAGCCGCTCCCCGGCTTCTTCCTGCCAGGCCAAGCGCGCATCCGCCAGAGCATCGATCACTGGAGGCGGCTGCCGGTTGTCGTACTCAAACTGTGCTGCTCGAAGTGCGCCCATGGTCGCCTCCAGGTGGTGGGTTACTCGGTGGGTGGAGTGAGGTGCGGCTGCCAGTGAGTCACGCGGTGCTCGAAGCGCGAGCCATCCCCGTAGCGCCAGTCAATGCCGTTCCAGTAGAGGAAGCGGGCGCCGTTGAAGGCGCTCTGCGCTTTTCGTGCTGGCGTGTAGGCGATTACCCAGGCCTTGCCGCCGCCCCTGGGCAGCTCAGGCATGCGTTCAGAGCACTTGATCCAGCCGCTCATGACTTCACCCGGGCGGCGAGCGCGATACCGCCTGGAGAGCTTGGCAGCGGAGTTGCCCAGTTCTTTTCGAAATCGGACATGGCGGCGCCTGGCGAATCGCCGAACCCGGCTACACCGCTTTGCAGGTCTTCACCGTACAGCGCGCACCATTGGTTCCCGTCGATGCTCAGGGTTGGGCGGTAAAGCACCGAAGGGCTGCTGGCGTTTTCGGCGATGGCGTGAAAGCAGAGCATCGCGTTGTGCTCAATGGCACTGCATGCCATGAGGCTGTGTTCGTCTTTCATGAGTGATCCTCGGCAACCGCATTGGCCAGGAGCCAGGCGCGGGTGACCAAACCCACCTTGAAAGGTGGCCTGGCACCTGCCTAATGCGGTCGTATGTGAAGGGAAGGGGATGCGGGATGCATCGGGGTGTGAACTGGCAGGAGCCAATCTCTGCATCGACCGGTGTTCGTTCCTCCCGATCTCGCTGGATAGAAGCTGTGCTGCTTGGCGGCAGGATTCAGTTCACACTCCGATGCAGCCTGCGATGGGGAGCAGGGCATCGGGCAGTTAACGTCAGGCTGACGTGGCGCTGGTTGTTCAGTCGTCTTCGCCCTGGGCCAGCATCTTTTCGATGTCGGCGGCGACCGGCTTCTTCCAGTTTTTGATCTGGCCTGTCTCAAGGTCGATGTTCAGGATCAGGTAATCGCCGTAGTGGTCACCCGGGAAGAAGTCGGGCACGTAGCCCTCGTAGCTGCCCACCTCTTCGCCCTGAGCGTCCTGTAGGCCTGCGGCAAAGCCATCGCGCACCTTGATGTGAAGGCGTAGCTCGGTCACATCGACCTGAACCGTTTTTTGCTGGTTGATCTGCATGCTGCGTTCCTCGGTTGATTTCCCGTCTGGCCCTGTCGCCAAGGCCAGCCAGTGAAATCAGGCGGCGCGCACCTTGCTGGCTCGCGCCTTTTTCTCCACGCCGTCCACGTCCACAACCAGGTACTCACCGCCGCCCCGGCCATGGCCCAGGTTCTTGGTGCCCACGTACTTGCCCGGGCTTTCGGTGCCGCGAGGGTTAGTGAAGATGACGGCCTGGCCTTTCGTGAATCCGCTCATGGGAGCTCCTTTCTGTTGGGGTGATTTCCCTGATACCCCTCGCAAGAAGGGCATCGAGGAAATCTGCCGCGACCCGCTACTGGCGTCAGTTGCGCGGCAATCTTCTGGTTGTTCCTCCAGCCGCGGGCCTTTCGGCTTGTTCTCCCGCTGGATAACTGGTCTTGGCGCTTTACGCTGCACGCCCGGGGCAGTTGCCACCCCTCTGGACTGTTGAGGCCTGTCCATCGCTGCCTTTGAATCTGGGCCGGTGTCGATCCGGCAAGGTGTGTCGCTAAAGAGCGTGCCCGGTTGAGGGCCTATGCAGGACCGGGTGAGTCGCTGCGTGTTGAGGTAAATTTAGAAAGTTAAACCTCGCGCGTCAAGCATTTTGTTTAAACATTTAAACTTTTTAGGCGCAGGCGCTCCTTTCGCCCACAAAAAAGCCCGCACTAGACGGGCTTGTGTTGCGAGAAGGCCGGGGTTATTCGCGACGGAGCGAGGCAGATCGGCCGTACTGCCTTTCGAATTTTTCCACCATCATCTGACAAGTGCCACGGACGAACCTGCGAGCATCCAGAGATTGCAGTTCGTCGTCCACGCCTTTCCAGCAAAGGTCGATGGCCGCTCTAGCCTTGCTTTTCTCGTCTGGAGGTCCTGAAAGGGCGCCGATGATCATCAGGGCCCCAAGCAGCAGGATGGGAGTTAGAACTATCCATGGCCAGATCGGCTTGCGAGGCTTCGCCGGAACTTGTCCATCATGGGTGCCAGTAAGCAAACTCATGCCGCAGTGCTTGCAGCGAATGGCCTCGGCCTTGATATCCTCGGCGCAGTAAGGGCACTTCTTGTCAGGTGATTCCACCGAAAGACCTCCATTTCATGAAGGCACCATCCTACCACTCTGGCCACCAGCCATCACGCGAGCATAAAAAAGCCCGCCGGAGCGGGCTTAGCTTTAAACGTCACTATCATCTAGGTCTAGTGCCAATGTATCGCCGAAGCGCGGATGTATGATGTTCAGCTTCTCGATGAAATCGGGATAGTCTTTGCTGAGCTTCATGACTGTGACCGCAGAAGCCAGGTGCTCACGGAGCTTCGGATGCCCCGTATCAGGTGTAAGCCGCTGGAAGAGCTTCCCTTTTTTCTCATCCTTAGAATTTTGGTTTTTGAGCTCTGCCAAAAGGCTCGGCGCGAGGCGCTTGTAGACTATATCGTTCGTAAGGGTGCCAAAATACTGTGGGCGATAATTAGCGTTTTCCGGTGGGTACTTCAGGCCACGAAGCCTGAATAGCTGTTCGTAGTAATCGGAGGGGAAAGTCCTGACATAGGGCTGAAGCTCTTTCGCAACGAACGCTTCAAGAATTTTGGCCAAAGCGTCCTTGGCCCTGTCTTTCTGATAGCCAGTTGCCTCGTCAACCAGCGCAATGATGCCAACCCTAGCGAATCCTCTCACTAGAATTTCAGCCTGGACGGCGATGTGCTCTTGCTGTTTTTGGAGCTTCCCGGCTGTTCGGGCTGCCAAGATCGCATCACACAGGTCGGCAATCAGTGTCGCCGGATACCCTGAGGCAACCCCACCACCACCGCTGTGAGTGAACTTTATCGGATTCCCGATCAGTGCCAGCAACTCATTGTTTATAAAGGGAGAAATCGATTTTCCCTGTACAAAACCTGTGAGTCGGTCAGCACCACCAGCGCGAGAGCCATACTTCATTCCAAGCCCGAGAACGATGCCGCGTTGAGAGATGACCCTCGTCCCGTCCTCTAGTACATAGCATGGTATCTCGATGTCGCCGATTCTTAGAGGATGATCACTCGAGCCATGCGTAGCCTTAGGTAGCTTCTTGGCATCAGCTTTTGCCTTAGCCGCTTTCTTGGCAATCTCACTACGACGCTCAGGCGTCAGTGATTTTGCCCTAGCATCCCCGCCTTTCGAACGACCAGAAGCTTTTTTGCCTTTTTCATCGTCAGCCATAATTGCAAGGTCTCAAGTGATTGAGCTTGCAATGATCTCTATTTGCATGCAGAAAATCAACAGTGCTTGCAATATTTAGAGTAAAACGGAGTACCAGAATACCTTCCCCAGCACGCTAATCCCGCTTTCAGCCAGTTGCTGCGCGGTGTACTCCTCGTCCGGATGCTCATCCTGGTTGAAGCTACGGAACCGCAGGCCGCCGCCAGGCATCCGGTACAGCGTCTTCACGCGTAGCTCGCCGCCGTGGTCGATCGCGTACATCTTCCCGTCCTTCACTGCGGTCGATGATTTGTCGACACCGACCGTGCTGCCGTCCGGCAGAACCGGCTCCATGCTATTGCCGTGCACCGTCACGCACACGGCCTGATCAAACTGCACGCCCTGGTTGCGCAAGGTTTGCTTGCCGAAGCGTAGCTTTCTGCTGCTCGACTTCTCGATCACGGTACGGCCAGATCCTGCGGACAATTCAACTTCCTTAAGGAACGGAACGTATACCTCGTCGTCGTCTAGCGGGGTCTCATCGTCCCACACCGATATCGGGCCAAGCATCGTTGCATTGGCCTTGGTCTGAGCGACTACGTCAGGAGGGTTCTTTCCGTCAGTGAGCCACTCCGGGGCGCAGCGAAGGACCTTGGCAAGTGACAGGAGATTCTTGCCTGTCGCGCCATTTTTTCCGTTCACCCAGAAGCTCACCGTCCCCTTGGAGACGCCTGTGAGCTTGATTATGTCAGCTGCAGTTAGCCCTAAGGCCTTCATGCGCGCCTGAAGCCTGTCTTTGAATTCCATATTTAGGATTTTAAACACTCGACGGTTTAGATGTTTGCATTTGTGATGTTTAAGCGTCTAAACTGCGAGGCATGCAAATGGAGAAAAAACATGACCTATGACGACGCCCTGAAGATGTTTGGCTCAGGCAAGGCAATCGCTGACGTTCTCGGCGTTACTAGAAGCCGCGTCTCTCAGTGCCGCGCGACAGGCGGGTTCTCCTACCCAATGCAGTGCGTGTTGGAGAAGGAGTCAAGCGGGGCGTTGATCGCCAAGCGCGAAGACGATCCTGCCAGCTCGCTCAAGAAATCCGCCGCTTAACCACTTCAACCGCAAGGAGCAGTACCGAATGGCATACCACGACCAAAGTCACCTGAAAGACCGGGAGATCAAGTCGCGCTACGACGAAGAGACCTATGAGGCGCTGAAGGCCGTAGCACGGCTTCACAAGCTTCAGCTGGCTGTCTTCGTGCGCATGTGTGTTGAGGAAAAGCTGGAAAGCATTATCGAGAGCGATGTTACCGACAAAAGCCAAATGGCCTGAAGGCCCGGAAGGAGGCCTACGTGCCCGAAACCACGATCTGCCACGGGATCGAGGGACGACTGTACGAAAAGCTTGAACGGTTGGCGAAAGCCGCAGGCATGACGCCTGAACAGTACGCCGCAAAGCTTGGGACAGAACAGTTCTTCGAAAAGACCAGGCCAAAAGGAGCCGGAAAAGTCCGGAACCTGCCAGTGCCAAAGCGCGCTGCGCCTCAGGACTCAATAGTCCCTGAAAAGGCAGCTGGAGGGGCTAATGAAGACCTTCATTAGCAGGACCACAAATCGCAGACGAAAAAAAACCACCCGGCCAGGTGGTTCTTCGTACTGCATTCGTTGCAACTCTGTGAGGTGAATAATGACCGAATCCAAGAAGCCAGGCAAGGGCCTATACAGTCCCGCGCCACAAAACGCCTGTGATGATTTTGTGGCGCGCACTATGTCGTCGAGGGAAATAGCTGCCCTCACAGCGAAGCGACATCCTGACGTTAAGAGGGACATCGTTTCGATGCTCACGGGCCTTCAAGAGAATGTGAGCGATTTTGCTCACATCTATTTGGACAGCCGGAGTCGTGAGCAAACCGAGTACCTGCTGGATCGAGAGCACACCGAATGCCTTCTGACCGGTTATAGCCCGATGCTTCGTATGCGGGTGATTCGCCGCTGGCGAGAACTTGAATCACAGGTCGAAAGACCAGCCAGGATCAACGGCGCCAAGGTCAACGGCGAGATAGCAATCTTCGAATGCTTCACCAGGCTGCTCAAGCCGTCGCCGTCCAGCCAGATGCTCATGCTTTCGAAGATCGCAGCCAACAACGGGCTTGAGTCGAGCTTTCTCCCTGGTTACGCCATCGACGCGGCTCCGGACGCCGCTGGCGGTTCTTCTATGGAAACCAAGCCGGTCAGCGACTTGATTCGAGAGCATCGAATTGCAGGCGCCGCAGCTGCGTTCAATCGCCTGCTGGCTGCCCACGGATTCCTCAGGAAGTGTCAGCGAAACAGCACCAGGCGTGGACTGGTGGAGTTCTGGTCGATCACTGACAAAGGCCTGCGGTTTGGCAAGAACCTCACCAGCCCCCAATCTCCCCGCGAGACCCAGCCTCACTGGTATGTAGAGCGGTTCGCTGAGCTTGCCGAGCTTATCGGCAAAGGGCGTCAATGATGGCCAGATCAAGAAACATAAAGCCAGGGTTCTTCTCGAACGAGCACCTGGCAGAGCTGGACTTTGCCACTCGCCTCCTGTTCATCGGCCTGTGGACCGAGGCAGACCGTGAAGGGCGCCTTGAGGATCGGCCGCGCCGCCTGAAAATGGCCCTGTTCCCAGCTGACAACGTCGACATCAATCGCATGCTGGATGACCTGGATCATTTGGGTTTCATCAAGCGTTACACCGTGGGCGATGTGAAAGCGATTCAGGTGATCAACTGGGCCAAACACCAGAACCCGCACGTCAAAGAGGCGAAGAGCACTATCCCTGAAATGCCCTGTTTAGAAGGGTCGCAGGTTGAGTCTGGTGCAAGCATGGTGCAAGCACGAGACTCGCATGGTTCTTTCCCGGCTGATTCCCTCTCTCTTGATTCCGGATTCCTGATTCCTGATTCCCTCACTCCGTCGCCTGCGGCTCCTGACTCTGCCGAGCTGTTTTCGCGGTTCTGGAAGCTGTACCCCCGCAAGGTTGGCAAGGACAAAGCCGAGAAGGCCTGGGCGAAGATCAAGCTGACCCAGCCACTGTTCGACGAGATCATCGCTGCGCTGGCCAAGCACTCTGTCACCCCGGGCTGGACCAAGGACGACGGCCAGTTCATCCCGCATGCGTCGACGTGGCTGAACGGCAAGCGCTGGCAGGACGAGGTGCCAGAGGTCGCGGCCAACGTCCACCAGTTGCCAGTGCGCCGCAACGAGCCTGATTTCAACGACACCGAGTGGGCCCGGAATCTGGTGGTGCGCACATGAGATCAGCCAACCAACTGATGGCGTCAATGAACAACCGGCCACCAGAACTGCATGGCGGCCCCGTTGTGGTCTCCCTGGAGACCGCTGAGGTGGTTAACGGCCTGTTCAGGCGCCTACGGGGCATCTTCCCTGCTTGGCGCCAAGCCTGGCCCTCCACAGAGGCTCTGGCGGCCGCCAAGGAAGAATGGATCAAGGAGTTCGCCGCCCAAGGCATCCGCACCATTGAGCAGATCGAGTTCGGCATCGAGAAGTGCCGCAAGCTCAAGAAGCCCTTCGCGCCAAGCGTGGGCGAGTTCATCGCCATGTGCCAGCCGACGCCTGAGGACTTCGGTATGCCGGCGCCGGCCGACGCCTGGATTGAGGCGCTGATGGGCATGTACAGCCACGAGGGCGTGAAGATCGCAGCCGTGGCTACCGGCCTGTTCGACCTGCGCGCCGCCCAGCAAAGCGACAAGGGTCTGCAAGCGCGCTTCGACCGTGCCTACCAGATCGTGCTGCGCCGCGCCCAGGACGGCCAGCCACTGG